>CAZRNC010000457.1:0-2633 GCA_964601285.1 uncultured Thermomicrobiales bacterium
GGATCAGCGCACCGACAACCGAGCCGATCGTCGCTGCCAGGACGACTGCCGGAAATGTAAATCTGCCTTGGCCAACCAGAAACCCGGCCATTGGCAGGATCGCTTCTGACGGGATCGGTGGGAAGACATTCTCCAGGGCAACAGCAAAAGCGACACCGGCATAGCCGAGTCGTTCCACCAGATCGAGTGCCCATGAGGTGATCGTCGAAAGAGGTGAGGCAACGAGCGGCACATCAGTCCCGCTGGTAGGGATTCGCATCCAGATACCCTTGCAGCATAATAGACGCCGCGAAAGCGTCGCGATCTCCACTGTTCCGGTTCTTGCGGCGGTTGCCGCGTTCTGCGTCGAGCAAGCGGTCGGCGATGGCCGAGGTCAGTCGCTCGTCCCAGAAAACGATCCGCAGGTCGACCATTTCCGAAAGTTCGGCGGCCATTGCCCGAGCCTGGCGTGCCTGGAACCCCTCGTCACCGCTCAAAGTCGTTGGCAATCCGGCGACAATGCCGTCGACCTTCTGCTCACGCGCAAGCGCAGCAATGTCCTCAAGCGTCTGGTGGCGCAGATCAATCGCGCCAACCGGAAAGGAGATCGAGCCAAGGTCGTCGGATACGGCGACTCCGACCCGGCGTTCGCCAAGGTCGAGGCCGAGCAGCTTACGGCCCGGTCGCTCCCGGAGCTTGCGTCGTTGTCGTGCTGTCGTCAATGGTGATCGCAATCCGTGATTCAAGTCGAGGCGGCCAATCAAACGGGAGCCAATCCGGCCCGTGTTCAATCTCGAATCCTGCCACATTCCCGAGCAGAACAACCTTGGCAGCAGCCTGTTCCTCAGATGCACCGATCAGATCGCGTCGCAGAGCGTCGATCACCACAGGGTCAATTACTGCCTGGGCACTGGCTGCGGCAGTCATGCTGAAGGCGTGTTCCCCGATTGATTCCGGCTCGGAAACTGCGACCGAGTTGTCCATGAGCAGGCTATCCGCGGGTACTGCGCCGGCCAGTTGCGACGTCAATTCTGTTTCGGCCATCTGCTGTAGGGCTGCTGGATCGTATGCCTGGGCTGACATCGGCAAGACAACGTCGATTGTCACCTCGGATGCGTCCATGCCTGGTTCCAGATTGAATGTTGCCTGCATGTCGCCGGTCTGCAGGCTGCCGTCGATCAGTTCGAATCCGGCGGGGACAAGCGGTGCGATCTCCTCGGCAGGGCGTCCGGATAGTGATGCAATGGCGTCTGCATGCAGCGTTTCAAGGTCAGCTTCGGCAACGGTCTGGATCTCTCGAACGGTTCCGCCGGCGAACCCTTCTCGGTTCTGGAAGAAGATGCCATTCTCCAACTGGCCTTCCAGTGAGTAGGCAGCGACGTTGGAGTCTGGTCCGGCCGTTGTTGCCTCAAGCGGCACTGAAGCGAGGCCCATCGCGCCGCTGCCGAACGGATCTGCGGCGGGAATGGTGACATCCCAGGCTGTTGCGAAGGAGTGTCCGTCTGCGGTTGTCAGGATCGTGCCGGCTGCCAGGAAGACCTCGACGGTGGATGGGTTCATCAGCGAAAGGTCGCCCGTTGCAAAGCCATCAGGTTCGGTGCGGATGCCGGTAGTCGGGATGGTTGCGCTATAGGTAATCTCCCCACTTACGGGGACCGGATCGATTGTCACATCGACGCCACTGGCAAATCCGGCGACGCCATAAGTTATTCCGGACTCGACCGGCACGACGATTGGTGTGAGCGTGACAGTTGCCCGCGGGATGACGACGGCTGCCATCAAACCACTGCTGACCAGCAGCAACAGCATGACGATCATCGCCGCAATACCGGCAGCTTTGCCGGCACGGTGGTGTGAACGCGCCTGGCGGTTCGCTACCGGAATCGCGGCGCCATCGTAGTACCAGGTGCTTTGTGCAAGATCGGGCCGGCGCGGGACCGGCGGGTTGACGACGAAGGAGAACGATGCCCAGGATTCTTCATCGGAGACGTTCGGTGTCTCGATAGTTTCGGTACGGGCTGCTGGCAATGGCCGATCGATCTTCCGGGTAGCCTCGGTGCTGTCAATCGCCCTGCGGACGCCGCTGGTGACCGGATCCGGAGCGATGACCGTCAGCCCGGCGATCCGGGCAAGTTCGATACGCAGCGGATCATCGCTGGTAAAAGAGACTTCGGAATCCGACTGTGAAACCGTGGTCGCCAGTTCCCGGAACTCTTCCATCCGGGTGAGCACCGGGCTATCCGGTGCTGCTTCGATCAGCAACCGTTCCCGGCCGGAGCCGATGGCTTCCCGGGCAAGCACAAGATCAGGTCCCGAAGAGACAACATACCGCTGAGCGTATCGCGCAACCATAACCATTCCGTTTCCGGCCGGCGCGATACGCTGTTTAACTCACGGAAGAACCGTGAGGCGTCGCTAACCGGCGATTTGTCGGCGGACCGCGGCTTCTACCGCAGCCAGCGCTTCATCGAGACGGGCGGGATCTGTCCCGCCTCCCTGGGCTACTTCCGGACGTCCACCACCGCGACCACCAACGATGGTCGCGATCTCCTGGATCAATTTGCCGGCATGCAATCCGTTGCCGGTCTGGTCGCTGGTTACCATCGCCAGCAGGGCTGGCTGCTCCTGGATCGTGCTGCCGAGGACGACAACGC
>CAZRNC010000458.1:0-2630 GCA_964601285.1 uncultured Thermomicrobiales bacterium
ATCCTGATTCGTATTTCGAAGAGAAGAAGGCCAAAGGCGAGGACGATCAGGAGCTTTCCGAAGAGAGCGATTCGATCAGCTCCACCCGGTTGCCGAATGGATCGCGAAACTCGAATCGATCGTAACCTGGAATCGGGATACCTGCCTCTGTCTCGACGCCTGCTTCGATGAGCCTCGCCCGCCAGCGGCCGAGACCGCTCACCTGCCAGGCGACGTGTGACCTGCTCAGGCTCGTCGTTTCCTCGATACCAAGATGCAGTTGCTGATTGCCGGCTTGCAGCCAGAGTCCACCACGATCCCGGAGACTTTCAGGTTTGTCGATTTCCGTCAGCCCCATAACCCCGCACCAGAACGCGCGAGCAGCAGTCTCGGCTCCGGGCGGAATGGTGATTTGGACGTGGTGAACACCCTGGATCACTTGTTTGAACCTCGTGTCATTTCCCGATCAGATGAATCAACCCGTCTGCCAGTGTACCCTGCCACCAGGCGTGATCATGACCACCGTTGAACTCGACGTAGTGCAGGTCGTAGTCCTTGGCCTTCACGACGTCGCGGAAGTGCCGGTTGGCATCGATTTGTAGCGGCTGGGCGGTCGGTGGGCCGAGTTCCTGCGAGCCAACTTCCTGATAGATCCGGATCGGCACTGGATCGGCGTTGAGGTATTCAAGAATCAACGTTGGCGTCGGATAAGTATCTCCGATGACTTGCGGTTCCGGGTTTTGTTGATACCTGCTGAGGACGATGGACGGTTCATACCAGCAGGAGGGGGACTGCAATAGCGCATTTCCGAATACTCCCGGGTAGTGGAGCGCCGTATATGCCGAACAGAGTCCGCCAAAACTGCGGCCGGTGATGATGGTATCTTCTGGGCGGGCGGTGAGGTTGAATGTCTCACGTGCCCAGGGAACCACTTCTTCAACCAGCGCACGGGAGAACTCGGGATTGCAGGTCAGTTCGTCGTTGCGGATGCCGATCTGGTCGATCAGGATCGAGATGACCGGTGGTATTTCTCCTGCGGCGATCAGGTTGTCCAACACGGTCGTAGAGCTATGGAACTGCTGGCCGTCGAAGTTGAGCATGTAATGATATGGGCCGTCTTCGCGGTTGTAGCTGGCGGGGGTGTAGACCCAAAGCTTGCGGCTGTTCCCGAGAATCGTGCTGTCGAACGGGTATTCGGTTAGTGTCCCGGTCGGGATACCTTCGCGGGGCGCGAGCCATGGCAGGTCAGGCGCATCTGGCAGTACGAGGATTGAGGTTGGTTCAAGTTCCTCGCGGGCAGCGACGAACTGCCAGTCTGAGACCTGACAGTGGCGATTGAGCGGATCAGTGACCTGCGTGTTTCGTCCATCTTCGAATGTGAGATCGAATCCGTATGATCCGCGAAGTGTAGAGCGGATATGCCAGGAGAGGAACCAGAGGTCGGAGCCGGGCAGCTTTGCGAGCCGGCGTTGGTCGGCATCGCGATAGGAGAACTGCTCGCTGAGGCTGACGCTGGCGACAGGCTCCGTCTCGCGCCAGACAAACGTCACCAGGCAGTCGGACGGGTCGTCGTTGGTTGGCTCGATGATCGGTGTCCCGACGGTGGCCATCTCCTGCCAGAACGATTCCAAAGCCGGTCCGGCACTTGTTCCTGGCTGATCGGCCAGCTTTCGCAGCCGGGGGCTGGCTATCGGTTCGACGTCGTTGCTCATCCACTTCCCTCACTACGGCACACGGTTCAAGACAATGCCGACTATTATAGTCGGCATTCCATGTTTGTGTTGTTCGGAGTGTTCGCAGTTAGCGAGAATCCGGGGTCATCACCCCCTCCGGGTTGAGATCTGGCCCTTCGATGACAATGACGGTCATGCCGGAATCACTGCCGGATTCGTGCCACTCTCCTGCTGTCCAGAAGGCTGCCTGGCCCACGCGAATCGGGTGACGACTGTCACTCGTTCGCACCCAGCCTTCTCCCCGGACAACGGCGAAGATCTGGTTCTCGGTTGCCTCGTGACCACCAACCAGCCCTTCTGGTCCGATGTGCATGACATCCACCCGTACAAGCTGAAGGGGCGGAACGATGCGTGACATCGCCAGGTGTTGACTGCCATACGCGGCGATCTGGTGCGAAACTTCCTCATCGAATCGATAAAACTTCACGAATCCTCCAGGAGTGCTCCAGTCTGGTGTCGATAGTTGCGGATGAGCATACCGGTGGCCGGGCGCATTCCGAGACGAGTGTAGAAGGGCTGTAGCTCTTCATCACAGAGCAGGTCGATCATGTACAGGTCGTTGAGGCGTTCGAGCATGCGCCGGACCAGCTCGCTGCCGATGCCCTGCCCCTGCCAGGCTTCGCGTACCTCAAGCAGCGGGATATAGGCACTGAGCACACCATCGGAAATGGCGGTGATGAAGCCGACAACACTGCCTGTCGTCTCGTCGATGGCGAGGACGATCTCGCTGCTGCCTTCCAGCAGTCGCAGGTGGGTATCGGTATCCGGCCAGGTTGGCCAGCCGGCATCTACGAAGAAACCGTCGAGCTGGGCCGGAACGATTCCGTCCAACGAACCGGTGTAGCGAATCACGGATTGGTCCTTGCTCTCAACGCCAGCGAGTGGCGAGGATGACGGCCGATTGCGGGGTGACCAGAA
>CAZRNC010000459.1:0-2627 GCA_964601285.1 uncultured Thermomicrobiales bacterium
TTGCCCGCTTCCTGCATCTTCATGGCCAGCGTAGCCGTGAAGACCTTGGTGTTTGATCCGATCTGGAAAAGAGATCCCGGCTGGGTCGGATAGCCGGTGTCCAGGCTGATCGTGCCGTAGCCGTGCGCACGCAGATCGCCATCGATATAGGTCCCGACCGTCAGGCCAGGGATGTTCAGCCGTTCCATCTCGTGGTGGACGACCTCGTCCAGCGTCGCAAATTCCTGCTTCTCGTCTGACATATCGGTTCCCTTCTGGCCCATTGCTCCCGCAAGCAGGCCACTATGACCGCGAGTCGAACGCGTCTCGCAGTCCATCTCCAAGCAAGTTGAATCCAAGGACGGTAATCGCGATGAAAATCCCGGGGAACGTAGCGATCCACCACTCGTTGCGCAGGAACTCCCGTCCGCGTGCCAGCATCGATCCCCATTCCGGCGAGGGTGGTTGTGCGCCCATCCCGATGAAGCTCAGCGCCGCGCCGGCCAGGATTGCAGAGGCAATACCCAGCGTGGCGATAACGACAATTGGAGAAAGCGCGTTCGGCAGGATATGGAGAAAAACAATCCTCACGTGCCCGCTCCCGGCCGCACGTGCCGCCTCGACATACTCCTTCTCGCGCAACGAGAGTACCTGCCCGCGCATCACCCGGGCGTAGATCGGGATCGAACTGATTCCGATGGCGATCATGACGTTTCGCAAGCTCGGGCCGAGCACCGCAACAAGTGCCAACGCCAGAATCAGATCCGGAAAAGCGAGCATAACGTCGATGAACCGCTGGCTCACCATGTCGAACCAACGGCCGAAGTAGCCGGCGAACAACCCGATAACCGAGCCAACCGCCATGCCGATGGAAACGGCAATCACACCCACCCGAAGCGAGATTCGCCCGCCATAGAGGACCCGGGTGAAGACATCCCGTCCGAACTCATCCGTTCCGAAGAAGTGGTCCCGGCTCGGAGGAAGTTGCCGGTCGGCCATCACCATTTCGAGCGGATCATGCGACGTAAACAACGGTGCGCCAACCGCCAGCACGATCATCACCATAATAATGATCAGGCCGACCACCGCTGCCCGGTTCTCAATCAGACGTTCGGCCATGAGCTGCCACTGGGTTCGCACCGGCCGGACCTTGCCGAGTTGGACAAGTGACTGTCCGCGTTCTATTGAAGCGGGTTCAGACGACATCGCCACGCCGCACCCTCCGGTAGCAACTCATCACGAGTACTTGATCCGTGGATCGATAAATCCGTAGAGAATATCGACCAGCAGATTGACGATCACATAGACAATGGCGATGAAGAGCACGATCCCCTGGATCATCGGGAAATCCCGTGTCAGCAACGCCTGCACAGCCAGTGAACCGATGCCTGGATAGCCAAACACCGCTTCGACGATAAACGCGCCGGACAGGAGTGAACCGACCAGCAGCCCGACGATCGTCACGACCGGAATCAGTGCGTTGCGTAGCGCGTGGCGATAGACAACAAAGTACTCGCGCAGCCCCTTGGCGCGAGCGGTCCGGATATAGTCCTGTTGCAATGCCTCGATCATGCTGGCCCTGGTAACTCGCGCCAGAACAGCCGAGACAACCAGCCCCATGGTGAATGCCGGCAGGACCACGGTTTTCCAACCTTCCGCACCAGCAGTCGGAAACCAGCCCAACCTCAGCGAGAAGAGGAGAATCATCATCATCCCCAGCCAGAAGGCCGGGATCGAAACGCCGATGATCGCAATCAGCATGCTGATGCGGTCGATCCAGGTATTCCGGAACGTGGCGGCCAGCACACCGGCTGAGATCCCGATGACCATTGCGATGACCAGGCTGGTTGCGGCCAGCTTGGCGGTATTCGGCAGACGGGTGATGATGTGGTCTTTCACCGGTTGCTTGGTCCGGTACGATATCCCGAGATCGCCCCGGACAGCATTCGTGATAAACCGGACATACTGCCGGTGAATCGGCAGATCCAGACCCATCTCACGTTCGATGATCGCCCGCTGTTCGGCAGTTGGCTGCGGCTGGTTGGCGAACATGATCGCAATCGGATCGCCCGGCACCGCCCGCACCATCAGGAACACCGCCAACGTGATGCCGATCAACACCGGAACCACCCCGACGACGCGAACCAGAATGTATCTCAGCACATCACAGCCCCAGTTACCGTCCGACAATCAACCGGTATCAGCCGGGCCCGACTTTGCAGGTCGGGCCAGGCTGATGTGTTTAGCTAGTCCTCAATCCAGGCGTCTACCCAGACGTTAACATTGTCCGGGCCAAGGTAGAACCCTTGCATTTCTGAACGGGTCATAATCACGGCGAGGTCAGTCCAGAGCGGAATGGCAGCAGCATCAGCCAGGGCAACCTTCTGCGCTTCGAAGTAGAGCGCCTTCCGCTCGGCAAGGTCGGATACCTGTCGCGCTTCGGTGATCGCGTCCATATAGGCATCCACCCGATAATGTCCGAATCCCCACTCGAACGATGAGATCAGGTGCAGAATGTCCGCTTCCGGCCAACCAACACCTACCAGGTCAATATCGTGGACACCTTCCGGCAGCCGGGCGATCATCGTACCGATTTCCAGCACTTCGATGTTGATCTTGATTCCCACCTGCGCCAGTTGCGACTGGAA
>CAZRNC010000460.1:0-2620 GCA_964601285.1 uncultured Thermomicrobiales bacterium
GCATAGATTCTGCCAGACCGGGGGTATCGTCCGGGTCGACCAGTAGTCCGGCGTCACCAACTACCTCTGGCAGTGAGGATGCAGTTGAGCCGATGACGGCCGTTCCGCAGGCCATCGCTTCGAGCAGCGGCAGGCCAAATCCTTCGTAGCGCGAGGGGTAGACCAGCACGGTCGCAGCGTTGTACCAGAGCGGCAACTGTTCGCCCGGAACATGGCCGGCGAAGCGCACTCTCGAGGTCAGCCCAAGTTCCCGGACGAGTTCGAAGATCTGCTCATACTGCCAACCCTTCGCTCCAGCGATCACCAGCGGCCAGTCGATCCCCATTGAGACGCTGGCAAAGGCCCGCACCAGGCCCTCGACATTCTTGCGTGGCTGAAGCGTGCCAAGAAAGAGGAAGAAATGCTCCGGCAGGTCCTGTTGCTCGCGAAAGGCAGCAACCTGCGCTTCCGGGAGTGGCTGCATGACCGGATCGACACCGTTCGGTACGACGACGACCCGCTCCGGGTTGATCTTGTGAATCCTGATGATGTCCTGGCGGGTGGCTTCCGAGACGGCGATGACGATGGTTGCCCGGCGTACCGATGCGGCAGTCATGGCGCGCAAATAGCGCTGTTTCATGCCGGGGTATTGCTCCGGGAAGTGATGGAACGCCAGGTCGTGGACGGTCACCACCTGTGGCCGGCGTACGCCTAGCGAGATGACGTTCACCGGGGAGTGGAGCAGGTCGATGTCGGAGCGCAGTACGTTGACGGTCGCGGCGGTCTGCTCCCAGCCGATACGGATATTCGGGTTGGCCGTCGGTAGCCGGCTGTGATGCCAGTGAATGTCCGGATGAAATCCGGCGGTTGCCAGTGGGCGGGCCGGGCCGGTGAAGACGGTGAGCTGATCGTCCGGAGCGACGTCCGGAAGATGGCGAACCAGCGCCTCGATGTATTTGCTGACCCCGGCCTGCCGGTAGGTTGGTTCAAAGGAAAGCAGGTGGGCGTTGAGTCCGATCTTCACGATGCTCCCGGCTGCTCAGTGCAGTGGCTCAGTTGATCGCCCGTACTTCGGGGGACCTGAAGAACATCATGATACCCAGCAGCACAAGGAGAGCGGCCATGATCGTCACCGTCCATTGGACCCCGATGAACTCGGTGGCGAACCCGGCGGCAATCGTCCCAAGGGGCAGCATGCCGCGGTTCAGGAAGAAGATGCTCATCACCCGGCCCCGCATCTCGGTTGACGAGAGCGTCTGGAGCAGCGTGTTGTTGAGCGCCATAAAGGTCGTCTGGCCGGCGCCGACGCCGAGCAGCAGCGCGAAGGAGAGGAACATGTTCGATGATTGGCTAAACAGCAACAGCATCACGCCGAAGACGATCATGACGATCAGCATCACCTTGCCGCGTTTCTGCATCGAACTGGAACCGGCCACCACCAGTGCGCCGATCAGCGCACCAACGCCGGTACAGGCAACCAGAATGCCGTAGCCCTCGTTGCCAATATCCAGCACCGAGTCGGCAAAGATCGGCAGGAGCGACATGTAAGGCATACCCAGCATCATCGGAACCAGCGCCAGCACCACCAGCGACTTGAGCTGGGCGTGCGAGCGGATGTAGCTCAGCCCCTCGCCGATCGAGCTGAGAATGGATTGCTTCTTGGGGGCACTGGTAGCCGGTGGGATCGTCATCATTGCCAACCCGGCAATCAGGACGATGAATGACAACCCGTTGAGCAGGAAGACATAGCCGATACCGATGATCGTGATCATAATGCCACCGAGCGCGCCACCGAGGATTTTGGTCAGATTCATGGTGGCTGAGTTCAGCGCGATGGCGTTCATCAGATGGTCTTTGCCGACAATATCGGAGATCAACGCCTGGCGCGTCGGCATGTTCAGACTCATAAAGATGCCGCGAAATGCTGCAATAACCAGCACATGCCAGACCTCGACGACATCGGTTAGCACCAGAGCGGCCAACGCCAGCGCCAGCAGCATCGCAAAGGTCTGTGTTCCCTGGAGTAGCCTGCGCCGTTCGATGCGGTCGGCCAGTGCGCCGCCGAGCAGGGTAAAGAAGAGAATCGGTGCCGCCCGGCAGAATGCCAGCAATCCCAGATAGGCTCCCGAACCGGTCAACTGCCAGATGAGCCAGCTCAGGGCGATCTGGTCCATCCAGTCGCCGGCATTGCCGACGAGTGTTCCGTACCAGAACAGTCGATAGTTACGACCACGTAGCGAGGAAAACATCTCAGCCTGAAAGAGGGTCCTAGGCAAGAGATATCTGAGCGCTCCGCGCGACTCGTGAGGTTCGCTACTGTTTCTACCGCGTAGTCCGGGTAATCTGGCTATCGGCGTTTCCTCTCCCGAAAACACGCCCGACCGTGTAGTCGCACATTGTCGCACGGGTTCGACTGTTCGTATACAGGCAATCCGGAATTGGCGTGCCGGATTGCTTGGCCGGCCCCCGCAGGGTCGGACCGGCGTCTAAAGGGAAGAAGGGAGTTAGCTTGTCATCCTGAGTAGTCGGACCACAGAGGATTTGCCACCGTGTCTCATAGACGTAGCCGCGCAATTTATTGCGCCCTTGTTTGATCACCGGGGCGTTGGACAGGCGCAATAAATTGCGCGGCTACGTCTAT
>CAZRNC010000461.1:0-2611 GCA_964601285.1 uncultured Thermomicrobiales bacterium
CGCCAAACTCGCGGTATGCAGCACGCTCCCCGGCGACAAAGACATCGGTCGCAACCCACTCCAGCAACCGGAGAATCCGCTCCAGCACCGTAACGCCGTCGATCGTCAGCAGCGCCTTGTCCGTGCCCATCCTGCTGCTTTGCCCACCCGCAAGCACAGCTGCGCTCAGATCCATGTGTGGCGAAGTGCCTGCCATCGCCTTGCCGCTCCTCCCGGATTGAATCACGGACGATTGTACTCAAGGAATGACAGGTAGAATGGTTCACCAACGTTTCCGGATCTGCTACACTCCAACCAGAGACCGTTGCGGAATCGGAAGGAAGGCCCGGCATGAGCGGGCACGCTCCACCCTCAATAGTCAGCGGATAAGCGCCCGGCTGTGTGCCGAGGTGCTTTTTTGTATCCCTGATTCATCGTCTGGAGCGAAGGAACTTGCGGTCTCCGCGACACCATTTGCCCACGGTTTGTGGGCACGGACAGAGGGCGAAAGGAGATCCCCCTTGAACTCAACCCTGATCAGCAAGGTGGAGAAAGCTCGGAGATACGCCGAAGAGCCGGATCGCGTACGTTTCCAGTCCTTCAGTGCCTCGTTCCATGGTGGACATGATGAACACCAGGTAACTCTGGATGGCGACAGATTCGCCTGCACCTGCCACTCTTTCGAAGCGCATGAAACGTGCGCTCACGTCATGGCGCTCCAGCGCATGCTTTCAGCGATGTTGACCGAAGAGCAGCGCACCGTCGGTGCCCCTGTCTCGTTCGCCAACGCCTGACCCGCTGGAACCAGGGTGACAACGGAGGGCAACCAGACGTTGCCAGGGAGCGGCCCTCCGTTGCGCCCGGAGTCTGACTAGTTCAACATGAAGCGTGCCGGCCCGGGAGATTCCTGGTCATGTTCCGCTGGCATGGTCAGCACTGATACTGCATTGCCAACCCGGATGATCTCTCGAGGATCCCATCCACCGAAGTCGCGCCGGTATTTGCGGACAATCGGCGGTGGAGCATCAAGGTGTGCCGGCAAGCCCAGTGGAGCAATTGCTCCTGCGCTCAGCTTCAACGCAATGTAGTAATGCAAGAGCGAACGTCCAAACGCCCCGCCAACCCGGTCATTCCGCATTACATGATCCGCTCGTAGTGGGAAACCGGAATGACAAACACATTCGCACCACCAACCAGCACCTCAACGTCGTGAGGCGGATACCAGTCAGCGTAATCCCCCATCACATCGGGACGGATAATCTCTGTTCGCTCCCGGCAGTTAGCTTCCACAATTGCAAGCAGCTCGGCAACCTGGTCATCCTCGACGGCGCTGAGGATCGTGACATTGCCGGTCCGGAGAAACCCGCCCTTGCTGCTGATTGTCGTTGCGCGAAAACCGGCATCGACGATGGCGCTGGTCAGTTTGGCAGCGTCATAATCCTGAATAATTGCTGCGACTAGCTTCATTGGAACGTTCCCATCTCCATCGCGTATGCCAGTGACTGAAGCATACTTGACAAGCATCCCGGTCCGTTAGCGCGAAGATGTTTTTCAGGAGGATCATGCCAGCTCCAGAACACCGCACACTGTCGTCGATGAGTTGGCTGGAAGCCGGCGAAGTGCTGGAGTCCCGCCCGGTTGGTCTCCTGCCAATTGGCGCTATCGAGGCGCACGGCTCCCACCTGCCGCTGGATACCGACATCATCATCGCCCGGGCAACTGCCGAAGCAGCTGCCGACCTGCTGGCGAAACGCTCCATCCCGACACTCATTCTGCCGGAAGTCGCCTACACTGTCTCGTTTGTCGGCACGTCATTCCCCGGCACCTCACCGGTCGACGTGGAGCCGTTCCACGCCTACGTGACCAGCCTGCTGCACAACCTGACCAACCAGGGATATCGAGCGATTGTCTGCTGCAATGCCCACCTGGAGCCGGCACATGTTGAGACGATCCAGGCCGTCTGCCGCCAGGTAGAACAGGAAACCGGTATCCCGGTCCGTTCGCCAGACCAACGGCAACCGGAACTTGCCCGGAGACTCGGCCAGGAGTTCGCTGCCGGTTCGCGCCATGCCGGCTCATACGAAACGTCGATCGTCCTTGCAGCCCGGCCAGACGTTGTTCGGACCGATCTGCTGCATGATCTTCCACCAGTCTGGATCGACCTGCCAGAACAACTCCGTGCCGGCGCCCGTACCTTCCTTGAAGCCGGCTCCGCGCTCGGCTACTTCGGAGACCCGGCCAGCGCGACCCCCGAAGAGGGCCATCGCCACCTTGCAACCCTGGCCGAAATGGTTGTTGAGAGCCTGCAAGAAAGCATGTCTCTTGGGCTATGATGTCCGCCAAATGAACTGAGAAGCCGGGTGCAAGGAAGGAAGTTCTCCGTTGGCGGAGCAAGTCGAACAGTTACCTACCTTTGGTTCGAGACTCGCCGCCATTGCGCGGGATTTTCCAGATGAGCCAGCGATTCACTTCGCACCCATTGACCGGAATGAATACGCCGTTAGTTGGAGCGAACTGGAAGCTTGGACGAATCGCATTGCCCGACTTCTGGTTCAGAGAGGTGTAACACCAGGATCAATGGTTGCCACCGGCGTCTGGAACACTCCGGAACTGGTTGCATTCGTGATCGCTG
>CAZRNC010000462.1:0-2607 GCA_964601285.1 uncultured Thermomicrobiales bacterium
CTTCACGTGGAAAGTTGCGAGGCTCGAGGTCCTTCGACTTCGCTCAGGATGACAAGCTAAACGCCGTTCTTCCCTGCGTACGTTCGACGATCCTGAATGAATTGAAACCGGGCGAATGCAAGTCGCCCCTACGCAGGTGGGGATTCCGTGAATATGCCTGCGCTCGCGTTTGCATAACACGTGACCAGCAGACATAACTGGTGCAGGCGTACGTCCTGTGTTATAAAACTTGCTATCTGGACAATCTTGGCAATAACGTACGTACGGACCCTTGGATCGGGTCCGGTGGTTGCCGCAAACCTGGAGGTGCCTCGATGACTGCTGTCTCCCCGACTCGACGGCCGGTTCTTACCATCGCGGCAGTCGTCGCGTTGCTCCTGTCACTGGTTGTCCCGTTGCTCATCCAGCCGGTAGCGCGGGCGGCAGAGCTTACCGTGACTAACCTCAATGATTCCGGTTCAGGTTCGCTCCGCCAGGCGATCTTGGATGCCAATGATCTGGCCGGCGCAGACATCATCAATTTTCAGGCTGGCCTCGCAGGAACAATCAACCTTGCCACTACTCTCCCAGACATCTCCGGGAACCTGACAATACAGGGCCCAGGCGCGGGTAACCTTGCGATCAGCGGCCAGAATGCTGTTCAAATAATGAGGATTTCGGCTGGAGCAGAGGTCTCTATCAGTGGTGTAACCATCGCCAATGGTTTCGTCAACGGCACTGGTGGAGCAATCCAAACTGCCGGTAACCTGTCTGTCTCGAATGTCAACTTCGTAGGGAATACCTCTTCCTCCGCAGGTGGCGCAGTGCATGCCAGTGGGGTGGGGACAGTGGTGACGGTCACCGGCAGCAATTTCACGGACAACACTTCCACAGGCAACTCCGGGGGAGGGATCTATTTCGCTGTAGGTGTTGCAGGGACGATTTCTGACAGCACCTTTACCGGAAATACTGCGGAAGGTGGTGGCGCGGTCTATGCTCAAGAAGACACTTTCCTAACAATTTCCACCAGTTCGTTTAGCAACAACAGTGCGTTGGGATGGTATGGCGGTGCAATTGGTTCCTTTGGCAACCTCCAGATTGCCAACAGCACGATTCATGGCAACACTGCAACCGGGACGCCTGACTCGCACGGTGGCGGTATTGCGGTGCAAGGTGGCACAGCGAGCATTGTCAACAGCACCATCTCCGGCAACACCGCTCAAGAACGCGGCGGTGGTATATACAACGTAGCCAATCTGACGATCACCAGCAGCACGATCATTGACAATATCGCGGATGAAGCAAGCGGTATCTACGGTGCGTCAGGCACGGTCAGTGTGACGGGAACCATTCTTGTCAGCAGCCCCGGGGCCGCCGCAGTATGTAACATCACAGTCGCGATAGTTTCCGATGATTTCAACCTTACCAGCGACGATACCTGTTTCGGGCCCCAGGACTGGCCAAGTCATATAGTCAGTGAACACGAGATCGAAGACATTGAAGACCTGGACTACAACGGCGGTCCAAACCAGATGCAAACGCACTCACTAATGCAAACCTCAGCCGCCCTGAACGTAATACCGGAAGCCGGCTGCCCAACCGACCGTGATCAGCGTGGTGTCCCCCGGCCACAGGAAGTGACAACCGAGGAACTTCATTGTGACATCGGTGCGATTGAAGTCGTCGATCTGGATGATCTTCCGCTCCCAACCCTGATTGTTCCGACCGTTGTCGAGGTCGTGGCGGGCGCGCCGGGACTCTTCCCGGTCAACTTCGCGCATGTTGTCTCGGCGACGGACTGGACCGGCATTGATCTCGATGTCGAGTGCACACCTCCATCCGGTTCGGACTTTCCGGTGAACCAGACAACCACTGTCGTTTGCACGGCAACCGATGGCTGGGGTGATGAATCAGATCGTACGACGACTGAAACATTCCAGGTGATCGTGACGTTCGGTTCGACTCCACCAACACCACCGGCGGCAGCCCTGACGCTGTCGGTCCCGAACAACACGACCGTCTACACGCAGAACTCGGCCGGAACCTCCGTTACATTCAATGTCACAGCGGCCAGCAGCGTCGATTCGAACCCACTTGTAGTCTGCTCGCACGCCTCGGGAGCGGTCTTCCCGGTCGGGACGACGACAGTCAGTTGCACGGCAACCGACAGTGCCGGCAACACAGCCGGCGGCAACTTCCTGATCACCGTGATTCTTGGCAGCCCGCCGGGTGGCGATCCAGCCCCACCACCACCGCCGGCACCGACACCGCCTCCGGGCGATGGTGATGAGGACGGAACTGATCCGGACGATGGCACGGAACCGGATGATGAGTGGGTCGACGTCGACACGTCAGCCTTTGATGATCTCTGGACCCGGACCGACAAGCAGGTTGCTGATGGCGATGTCAGCCGTACCTGGGTCTGGGGACCTGCGCCGTTCACCAGCCTCCAGCAGACAGACGACGATCTGATCGAGGAGTATGGCGACGGGGAACGGGTGGTTCGCTACTACGACAAGGCGCGCATGGAGATCAACGACCCGGATGGCGATCAGTCATCGGTCTGGTACGTTACCAACGGTCTGCTGGTGGTGGAACTGATCACCGGACAGATGCAGGTTGGCGATG
>CAZRNC010000463.1:0-2603 GCA_964601285.1 uncultured Thermomicrobiales bacterium
TCTACGCCGACGGTGACGACTACAACTTCATGGATATGGACACATTTGAACAGTTTGTGCTCGATTCCGAGACGCTTGGAGACGCACTGAACTATCTCAAGATCGAGGATACGATCGACCTGTTGACCCACGAAGGTGAACCGCTCGATATCGAACTGCCGATCACTGTCAATCTCAAGATCACCCAAACCGACCCGGGGTTCAAGGGTGACACCGCGACAGGCGGCAACAAGCCCGCGACCGTTGAGACCGGCCTGGTCGTGACCGTTCCACTCTTTATTTCCGAAGGTGAAACGATCAAAATTGACACCCGCACCGGAGAATACCTGGAACGCGTTTCATAAGGACGAGGTACACGTGACTGCCGCTGAAGACCAAACACTCTCGGGCGAACGACGCGAGTTAACCTCGATGGTCGGCGAACTGATTTCGATGATGGAAGCCGGCGGCATCCGTTCGCTCAAACTGGAACATGGCGATCTGAAACTTGCGCTGAAGGCCGGCTATCGCCCGGTTGCCCCGCAAGCCAACGTGGAATACGTGCCAGCGCCCCAGCCGCTGACCAGCGCTGATGCGATTGCCATCGCTGACGAGCCAGCCGGCCATGTCGTGAAAGCCCCGATGATCGGCACATTCTACGTTGCGCCGGCACCAAATGAACCTGCCTTCGTGACCATTGGCGATCAGGTAGCTGAGGGCCAAACCATCGGTATCATCGAGGCAATGAAGATCATGAACGAGATCGCCAGTGACCGGGAAGGCGTCGTAGTCGAGGTTCTCGCCGGCGACGGCCAGACGGTTGAGTATGGCAGCCCGTTGATCCGGATCGAGCCGGCTGGGGAATGAGCCTGCAATCGCCCCATGTCCTCAGCGTCGAACTCCTGACGTCCTACTTGCGGGCGCTGATGGAAGAGGACGCAATCCTCTCCGATGTCTGGGTGCGCGGCGAAGTGACGAACTTCAGCCGTTCGGCCGCTGGACACTGCTACTTCTCACTCTCCAGCGAAGGTAGCCAGTTGCGCTGCGTCCTGTTTCGAGGCAGTCAGCGCGGACTGCTTGCCCTACCCCGCAATGGCGACATTGTCCTGGCCCACGGTCGGGTGAGCGTCTATGAGGCATCCGGACAGTATCAGCTGTACGTCGACAACATCGCCCCGGAAGGCACCGGTCTGCTGCAGTTGCAGTTTGAGGAACTTCGCCACCGGTTGGAATCCGAAGGGCTATTTTCCGCTGACCGGAAGCGGCCACTGCCGGAACGCCCGGTTGCGATTGGTGTTGTCACCTCGGCGACCGGAGCAGTTTGGCACGATATCCAGACGGTCACCCGCCGGCGCTACCCGCTGGTGAAACTCGTCTTTGCCCCCGCTTCAGTTCAGGGAACTGCCGCTCCGGCCGAGCTGATCGCCGGCCTTCAGGCGCTCCAGGAACACCCGGAAGTGGAAGTCATCATTATCGGACGCGGCGGTGGGTCTGCTGAAGACCTCGCCTGCTTCAACGACGAGCAACTTGCCCGCGCCATCTACGCATCGTCAGTTCCGGTTGTCTCAGCAGTCGGACACGAAACAGATGTGTCCATTGCCGATCTGGTTGCAGATGTTCGAGCTGCCACACCAAGCGCAGCGGCCGAGCTGTGTGTTCCCGATCAACGGGAACTTATGCACGCCATCAGACATGAATCCGGACGAGCATTGGACACGGCACAATGGAAGTTGCAGCGTTCCCAGCAGCAGTTTGATGAGCAGCGGGCACTGCTCCGCAGAATCAGCCCACAGGCACGCATTGCTGCTCACCGCCAGGAGTTCGAGCGCACCAACCAGCACCTTCGGGCACTTCTGGGAGCGCACATCACCCGCCACCGGGTTGAGGTCGCCGGCCAGGCTCGATCCGCCCGGCTGTTAGACCCGCGCGATGTGCTTCGCCGAGGATATGCCCTAGTGTCGACAAATGGAGATTCGCCGACCCGGATCGGAACTGCTGCAGCAGCCAATGAAGTTGAACAGGTTCGGCTGACGTTCTCGGATGGAACAGTCGACGCGACAATCAGGAAGGCGCAACCATGACCGACGTGTTCGAACTTGAAGGCAAGAGCTTTGAAGAACTGCTCGAACTGCTCCAGGAAACGGTCAACCAGCTTGATGGCAACGGGTTGACGCTCGAGCAATCGGTCGTCGCCTACGAACGTTCAGTCGCCATCGCCGCCGCCTGCGAGGCGATCCTCAACGACGCCGAACTCCGCATCGAACGCATCAACGCCAAAGCCGGCAACACCGACGCCGGCGAAGAGGACGTTCCGTTCTAGACAAATCCGATCCTGCCACTCGTGAGTTCAGTTCACTCGACCAGGGAAACGCCACGATGGTTCAAGCCGGACCAGATCAGTTGAGTTGTCATCCTGAGCGAAGTCGAAGGATCTCTTTCCATGAGACTTGCTCTCACCTGGAATGACCCGAGGCTCGAGATTCCTCGACTCCGCTCGGAATGACAGTCTACGATGCTCGGAATGACAGTAACACCGGCATGTACAAGCCAAAACCGTAACTGGATGTCGGTAGGGGCGCAATTCATTGCGCCCCATTCGCATCAAGTTAGGCGAGATTCACTGG
>CAZRNC010000464.1:0-1229 GCA_964601285.1 uncultured Thermomicrobiales bacterium
GCCGGGCCGTATTGGCGCTGGTGAAAATGATCCAGTCCCAAGGAGTTTCGAGCGCACATTGTAGCTGTTCAACTGGTAGCGGGATGATCTTCAGTGCCGGCAGTTCGACTGGCTCTGCACCGGCGAGTTTCAGGGCGTCTGATAGCCCGGCGGACTGGTGTTTGGCACGTGTCACCAGCACCCGCAATCCAGCGAGCGGTTGACTGGCGACCGGTGTGCTGTTCACGGAGCTTCACCGACGGCAGCGAGGAGAGTCCGGGCAAAGCCGGCAGCGTCCTCGACCGCGGTCGCCGGGTCGAGCAGTTCGTCTATCCGCTGGATGTTGGAGAGATCCTCGTTCGCGAGCATCGCCCTGAGTCGGATCTGGTCGCCAGCAACCTCGGCATGGGCGGCAATCGGGGAGCGGCAGCCACCGCCGGCTCCGCGCAGGAACCCGCGTTCGACCGATACGGGCAAGCTGACGCTCCGGTCGTCGAGTTGTTTGAGCATTGAATGCATGTCGGTGTCGTCGATCCGGCATTCGATTGCCAGTGCTGCCTGGCCGGGTGGCGGAGTGAACGTTGCAACGTCCAGGTACTCAGAAATGGCGCTGGCTCTGCCCATCCGGACAACGCCGGCGGCGGCCAGGATCGCGGCATCGTAGTCGTCGCCGTCGAGCACCTTGGAAAGCCGGGTGTCGACATTGCCGCGCAGTTCGACAGGAATCAGGTCGGGGCGTGCGTCGGCGAGTTGGGCGATTCTGCGCCGGCTGCTGGTGCCGACCCGTGCACCTTCGGGCAATCCGGCCAGCCCGCCGGGATGCCGTGAGATGAGGACGTCTCGCGGATCGTCGCGTTCCAGCAACGCAACCAGCGTGAGTGATCCGGGCAGATCCGATGGCATATCCTTGAGACTGTGGACGGCGCAATCGACGTCACCGTTGAGGATGGCCTGTTCGAGTTCCTTGATGAAGATGCCCTGTCCACCAATGATCGAGAGCGGGGTTACCTTGTCACGGTCGCCCTGGGTTGAGATGGTGACAACGGTGCAGGTAAGGTCAGGGAAGCGTTCGCCGATGCGTTCAGCGACGCGGTTGGTTTGCCAGACAGCGAGTGCGCTGGCGCGTGTGCCAAGCCGTATGTCCGGACGAGACGCGGAAGATTGGGTCACCAGTTCCAGCTTTCATTCGAGCGTGGATTTTCCTGCCAAAATCTCACCAAATCTGGTAAAATCTAGGCAAAGATAGTCAG
>CAZRNC010000464.1:1239-2594 GCA_964601285.1 uncultured Thermomicrobiales bacterium
CGGTGCAGGTGAGGTCAGGGAAGCGTTCGCCGATGCGCTCAGCGATGCGGTTGGTTTGCCAGACAGCGAGTGCGCTGGCGCGTGTGCCAAGCCGGATTTCCTGACGATGCCGGGAGTCCGGACGAGACGCGGAAGATTGAGTCACCAGTTCCAGCTTTCATTCGGGCGTGGATTCTCCTGCCAAAACCTCACCAAATCTGGTAAAATCTAGGCAAAGATAGTCAGAATCAAGTGTACGGCCCTGTTCCGGATGTGGTCAAGCTTGGTTGTGCGTTTGACGGATCGTCCGGAAACCATTATTATAGATGTCCGCACGGGCGCAATTGCGCCCGAGTTTGTGTTGTGTGATTCAGAACCAGCAAATTGATCTGACCCGGATCGGGCAGACAGGTGGAGGAGTCCCGTGTACGCGGTTATCGAATCAGGCGGTAAGCACTACCGCGTCGCAGTAGGCGACACTATTGAAGTCGAGAAGGTAGCCGCTGAAACAGGCGACACCGTCGAGATTGACCAGGTCATTATGGTATCCGGTGAGCAGGGCGTGAGCATCGGCACACCAGTTGTCGAGGGCGCCAAGGTCACCGCAACGGTTCGCGAGCACTTCCGCGGTCCGAAGCTGATTATCTTCAAGATGAAGCCGAAGAAGCGCTACCGGCGCAAGACCGGTCATCGACAGTCGTTGACCCGGCTCACGATCAACAGCATCGACGTATAGCAACCCCGAACCGGGGCAGGGAAGGAGCGACCAGACATGGCGCATAAGAAAGGCGGCGGTTCCACACGTAACGGCCGCGATAGCAAGTCCAAGCGGCTGGGCGTCAAGCTCTACGACGGCAATGCTGTCCGGGCTGGTGGCATCATCGTTCGCCAGCGAGGCACCAGGTTCTATCCTGGCAACAACGTCGGCATCGGCCGCGACCACACCCTGTATGCCACCGTCGATGGTCTGGTTAAGTTCGAGGCTATCCGGCGCGACCGCAAGCAGGTAAGCGTCTATCCAATCGATCAGGTAGCCATGCAGGACGTTGCCGTCGCAGCTGGCGACTAGCATCAGCCGGAATCTGGAGTTAGCGAGACTATGAAGACCGGGATTCATCCCAATTACATTGCGGCAACCGTAACCTGCGCTTCGTGTGGAACAACATGGGAAACCCGTTCCACCAAGCCGCAATTGCGCGTTGAACTGTGCAGCAATTGTCACCCGTTCTATACCGGCCAGCAGCGTATTGTTGACACCGCCGGCCAGGTGGAACGCTTCAACCGGCGCATGGAGCAGGCTCAGTCTGACCCTCGCCGCAAAAAGGCCGAACGCCGGCAGGCCAAGCTGGACCAGCGCCAGCGCGTGCGAACTTCTC
>CAZRNC010000465.1:0-2589 GCA_964601285.1 uncultured Thermomicrobiales bacterium
GCCAACGCAATCGGCGCGGCCATCGCCCAGTGCAGCGGAGAGATCGAACGGATCTTCTCGCTCGATGAACACTCCCGCGATGAAGCAATGGCTATTGCCAAACAGATGGCGCGTCAGGAAGCCATCGACGCCGGCGCTGCCGCAGAGTCGGTCGAGATCATCGAGATCATTGAGGTCCCGCTGGCCTATTTGCCAGGCAACGCAACCCGCATCCGGGTTCGCGCCGCCGGCGATCTTGCCATGGAGACATAACGGCTACAGATAAAGGGAAGTGATAGATGGAATTCCCGATACCCACCGCTTCACGAGACGACTATCTGTCGTTTGAAGTTGCACATGCCGCACGGAAGATGGTCGAAGAGGTCATGCCGGTACAGTCCGGCGAGAACGTGGTCATCACTGCGGATACTGCCAGCGATAGCCGGGTGGTCAATGCAACCGCCGGCGCAGTCTACGCAGCCGGCGCGCAGCCGGTCGTTATCTGGTATGAAACGCGACCGCGGCCGCTCATGGAGCCGCCCGCACCGGTGGCAGCAGCACTGAAGGCGGCAGACGTCTGGTTCGAATTCGGGACGAAGATCATTCTCTACACCGACGCCAGAGTCGAGGCAACAAAGGCCGGTTGTCGGCATGCCTGCTATGGCGGCATGGATGTCCCGATGCTGGTCCGCACGATTGGCCGGGTCGATAGTGCGGCGATGGACGAGCTTGGCAACCGGCTGGTGGAACTCTGCATGGCAGCAGAAACCGTCCACATAGCCGACGCCAATGGAACCGATCTGATCTGCCCGATCGACCCGAGCCGGCCAGGTTATTTCGCCGGCACCGAAGAGCCGGGAGCAGGGTACTCCCAAATGCTCGGAGGGCAGGCAAGCTTCTGGGCACGAATCGATGAGGTGAACGGCGTCATCGTCTTCGATGGCGGCCTCTGGCCACCAGGACCGATGCAAACTCCGGTGCGACTGGAAATCCAGAACGGATATGTCACCAGCATTTCCGGTGGACCGGAGGCGCAAGCGTTCGAGAAGTGGATGGCCAGTTGGAACCACCGGCAGATGTACCGGCTGGCGCATATCTCCTTTGGGTTCAATCCGGGCGTCCGTAGCCTGACCGGCGGTGTCGTTGAAGATGAACGTATCTTTGGCTGTCTGAACATCGGAATCGGCCCGCAGAATCTCGGTGCGCCAAGCCATGCTGATGGCGTCATCCTGCGACCATCAATTGTCGCGGATGGCATCGAGATCGAACGCGAGGGTAGTTACACACATCCGGAACTGGTCGATCTTTGCAAGACCATGGGCATTGAATAGATAGAAGATAGAAGATGGAAGAGGAACCAAATCGTGGCTCGTCTGATCGAACTCGACAAGGAAGACATGTGGGATACCGTCGTCGGTGGCAGCGCCATTTCGACCGGAGGCGGTGGCATCGGCCCAACCCGCGAACGGTTTGATGCGGCTGTCGATCCGATTCTCGCGCGCGGGGTCAAGCCAACGCTGCTCGATCCAACCAGTATTGCCGACGACGCCACGATCTATATGGCTTGCGGGGCCGGCGGGGGAGTGCGCCGGGCAGACCACGAACGCTATCCGCTACCGGGCATGGGTGCCTGGGGACGGGCGAATTTCAGTCCAGCCCAATGGGCAACCGACCGGCTACGGGAACTGGATAACCTCTACCCGGTGGGAGGCTGGGCCGATCTGGATGATCCTGCCACCCTGAACGACGACGCACTGGCACGCATGAAAGAGGTCATCGGGGCAGCGCCGGAAGCGTTTCTGCCGTTCGAGATCGGGCCGAACAACTTTCGCCAGCTGTTGACGGTCAACGAACGTGGTGTGCCGCTGGTCGATGCGGACACGGCCGGTTTCCGGGCCGTGCCGGAGATTTCGATCTCGTCGCTCAACGTTCACGACGTGCCACCAGCTCCCGCTGTCTTCTCCTCGTTGTGGGGAGACCTGATGGTGCTTGAGAAGGTGGTCTCCTGGCAGCGCACCGAAGATATCAACCGCCATCTGGCGATCGTCAGTGGTGGTGGGGTCACCGGCTATGTCGGGCTGAAGGGCAAGGATGTCCGGGAGAAGACCTTCAACGGCACGCTCTCCCGCTCACGGGCACTTGGCCGGACGATCCGTGAAGCACGGGACGCCGGCAACGATCCGGCCGATGCCGCAGCCGGCGCGACCGGTGGACACGTTGTCTTCCGCGGCACAATCGTCTCCCGGTTCAACGAGGACCACACGGCCTTCATCTGGGGAACCGAGCAAATCGCCGGCACCGGCCGCTGGGCCGGCAAGACGCTGAAAATCTGGTACAAGAACGAAAACCACATGACCTGGCTCGATGACAAGCCGTATGTGATGTCTCCGGATGGCATCACGGTGCTGGATGCCGAAACCGGCTACGGACTCTCCAATTTTGACAAGCCTGCCTGGGAGTATGGCCGCGAAGTAGCAGTGCTTGGCGTTCCTTGCGAACCACTCTGGCGCACCGAACGTGGACTCCGCATCTTCCACCCGGTCCGCTGGGGCTTCGCCTGCGACTACATCCCGATGGAGGATTTGCTCGATTAAGGGTAGTCCTCACGAT
>CAZRNC010000466.1:0-2561 GCA_964601285.1 uncultured Thermomicrobiales bacterium
ATGGTCATATTGGCCAACAGGGCCGGCCCGTTGTCTCCGCGCACGAGGATCTGCCAGCCGTAGCGGCCACGCACCCTGCTGGCAAATGCCGGCGCCGGGCCGAGGATGTCGATTCCCGCGCCAAGCGGTTGCGAGGCGATAGCGTCTTCAATCTTGCCGGCGAGTTCATCGGCCAGTCCTTGCGCCTCAAACTCGTCGGCATGACGTACAAGCAGCCGCACCAGCCGTTTGAACGGAGGATAGCCATGGTAGCGCCGGAATGCGATCTCCTCGCGGTAGAAGCCGGCGTAATCGTGCCGGGAGGCGTGCTGGATGGTGTAGTGCTCGGGGGTATAGCTCTGGATGACGACTTCCGCACCACCTGCCCGGCGTCCGGCTCGCCCGGCCACCTGGGTGAGCATCTGGAACGTCCGCTCACCCGACCGGAAATCGGGCAGATGCAGGAAGGTGTCAGCGCTGATCACCCCGACTGCAGTGACATCCGGCAGATCGAGCCCTTTGGCAACCATTTGGGTTCCAACGATGACATCCACCTCGTGACGCTGGATGCGCCGGAGCAGTGTTTCGTGGGTGACGTTGCCACGCAGCGTGTCGCGGTCCCAGCGCTGCACCCGTGCGCCGGGGAACTGCTTACGGACTTCGGCTTCGACCCGCTGGGTTCCTGCACCGTAGAAGCCGATCTCCGGCCGTGCACATTCCAGACAGTTGCGTGGAGGGCGACCTCGCGCACCACAGCGATGGCAAACGAGGCGGTCGCCCTGGTGGTGGTAGACCATCGGAATATCGCAGAGCGGGCAGGACACGACATGCCCACAGGAACGGCATTGCACCAGCGTGGATGTGCCGCGGCGGTTCAGGAACAGGATCACCTGTTCGCGGCGGCTAAGCCGGTCATGGATGATCCGCTCCAGTTGCCGGCTGAAGAGCGAACGGTTGCCATCACGCAGTTCCGAGCGCATATCGACAATCGAGACGTCTGGCAGTTCGATTGAAACGCCGCGTACTTCGCCGGCCAGGTTGATGGCACGCTGACCGATCCTCTCGGTCATCGTCAACAGGTGCCAGTCGGGAGTTTGTGCCCGGTGGAACGTCTCAACGTCCGGGGTCGCGCTGCCGAGCAGCAGCATGGCGTTCTGCATGCCGGCCAGTCGCTCTGCCACGGTCCGGGCGTGGTAGCGCGGCGTCGTGTCCTGTTTGTAGGCCGCCTCCTGCTCCTCGTCGACGACGATCAGCCCGACATCCGGCAGCGGAGCAAAGAGGGCGGAGCGTGGACCAATGACCAACAGTGGTTCCCCGGAAGCGCAGCGGTGCCAGTTGTCATAGCGTTCGCGCTCATTCATCGCGGAATGGAGAATCACCGCCCGGCTACCAAAGCGGGCAACGGCCCGCTCGATTACCTGACTTGCGAGCGCGATTTCGGGCACAAGCAGCAGCGCGGACCGGCCGGACACCATCACCGACGCGGCTGCCCGGAAGTAGATCTCGGTCTTGCCGCTGCCGGTAACACCGTGGAGCAACACCCTGGTGCGCTTGCCGGATTCCAGTAGCGGCAATAGCTCGTGCCAAACCGCCGCTTGCCCGGTGTTCAGGACGGGTCCCGCCTCGCGGATGGCGTTCAGATCTTCGGGAGAAGGAGTGCCAGGCTCGATGACAATGCACCCGCGTTGTTCCAACGCCCGGAGCACTGGACGGTCGATCAGGTCGGATTCCAGGAGCGATGTTAACGGCAGCGAGAGATCCGGCCGGGTTCGCAGCCGGATGCGGAGCCACTCCCAGGCTCGCCGCTGTTTCGGTGCGCGTTCCGGTGGTGGTTCGGCATCCGGGATCAATCGGACATAATCGGGTAGCTTCAGGTCTGTCGGGGGCCGGTTCCGGACCCGGACAACGCGGCGGAGTATCCCGGCAGCTTCCAACGCCGGCACCACCGAGGCGAGCGACGATCCCATCGCTTTTCGGGCCGATCCGAGTGCAACCTCGGGGTGCTGTTCGAGATAGCCGAGCAGGCGTTGTTGAAGCGCAGTGAGCGTTTCGCGGTCGGTTGGGGGTTCGATTAGTTCGAGATACTCGATACCGCGGGTTTCGACGCCGGGTGGCAGCATCAGCGAGCAGGCTTCGAACAGGGAGCAGATGGTCTCCTCTGCCAGCCAGACGGCGAGTTCCCATTGGGTAGGGCTGAGCCGGAACGTTGGCTCTACCGGAGCATGGATTGGCCGGGGAGAGAAACCGCCGGCCAGGTCGCGCCGGTGGACTTCACAGACTACACCGATGGCGAGCTGCTGTTTCAGTGGAACCCAGACAAGCTGGCCGACGCCGATGGCATCGGCCAGATGGGCAGGGATCTCATAGGTCAGCGTCGTGCGCCGGTCTTCAAACCGTGCATCGACGGCCACTTCGGCCAGCAGCGGCTCCCACGGCACCTGTGTTGGCGTTGACATAGAACAGGTGTTCATGTTTTGGATTGTACACTGACGGGTTGCGGTCAACGTAATGCCCCGGCATGCTCGAACGGGCTTGTACATGCCTGTTTGTCCGTCATCCTTCGACTTCGCTCAGTAGCGGGC
>CAZRNC010000467.1:0-2551 GCA_964601285.1 uncultured Thermomicrobiales bacterium
CCTCGGCAACGATGCAGCGACTGATGAGGAGATCATTGAGAACATCGACATCGGTGGTCCGGCGATGATCCGGTCGGCTGCCAAGACGCACGCCGACGTGCTGGTCGTTACCCGTCCGTTCGATTACGACGAGATTGCCGACGCAATCGAGGCCGGCGGTGTGGAGAGCATTTCCCAGGAACAGCGTCGTGAACTTGCAGCGGTCGCATTCGGGCATGTCTCGCGCTACGACAGCCTGATTGCCGGCTACCTGCGCGGTGAGGAAGCACTCTTCCCGGAAGAACTGACCATCGGCGGCCGCCTCATCCAGGAAACGAAGTACGGCGAAAACCCGCACCAGCGGGCGGCGGTCTATTCGACCACCCGGCATGGCGGAGTTGGTGCCTGGAAACTGGTCAGCGGGGGCGAGCTGTCGTTCAACAACTACCTCGATGCTTCCTCGGCCTGGATGACGGCAAACGTCTTCGAATCGCCAGCGGTGGTGATTGTCAAGCACACGTTGCCCTGCGGCATCGGCACGAACGACGATCTGGCCGAGGCGTTCAACCTTGCGCTGAGCGGCGATCCGGTCTCGGCGTTTGGCGGCATTCTGGCCTGCAATCGGGTCGTTACCAGCCGGATGGTTGATGCCATCGGCAAGCTACGGCTGGATGTGATGATCGCTCCGGGCTACGAGCCGGACGCATTCGAAACGTTGAGCCGGCGGCGAAATCTGCGGATGATCGAGGATGGCGGACATCGCCGGCCGGTCTCGATGGATATCCGCGGCGTGCCAGGAGGATTCCTGATTCAGGACGAAGACCGGGTACCGGTAGATCCGTCGACCTGGAGGGTGACAACCGGCCGCGGCCCAACCGCAGAAGAACTCGAAGCGCTGGCATTCGCCTGGCGGGTTATTCCGTACGTCAAATCCAATGCAATCGTCATGGCCAAGCCTGACCACCTGGTCGGGATGGGCGCCGGTCAGCCAAACCGGGTCGAGAGTGTCCGGTTGGCAGCCCAGGTCGCCGGAGACCGGGCGGTTGGTAGTGCCTTGGCAAGTGACGCATTCTTCCCGTTTGCAGACGGGATCGAGGCTGCAGCCGATGCTGGCGTGACAGCGATCGTCCAGCCGGGCGGATCGGTCCGCGACGACGAGTGCATCGCGGCAGCAAATGCCCACGGCATCGCCATGCTCTTCGCCGGTGAGCGGCACTTCCGGCACTAGAGCGACGCGCAAACTGATCTAGCCGCGCAATTATGAAGTTCAACCAGTTGAACCGGTAGCCAGAGAAGATCAGCTTTAACCCGTCATCCCGAATCACCCGGAGAGATCCGACCCTCGAGGTCCCTCGACTTCGCTCGGGATGACGAGATATGAAGGACGTTCCTGGTTTCTGAATTGATGAGTTGACGGGGTGCGCCAGTGCGTGGGAACATGCCCTCATAATCTGAGCAACGAAATGCAGGAAGGGAATCGAGCATGGGAATCACTGCACGCGGCGCTATCGCCAGAGTGCCGGGCGATCCGGTGTCAATCGAAGAGTTCAACATCGGCGACCCGGGGCCGAACGAGGTGTTGGTCCGGATCATCGCGTCCGGTGTCTGCCATACCGATCTTGGTATCAAGAGCGGTACCTACGGAACCGATGGCTTTCCATTCCTGCTCGGACATGAGGGCGCAGGGATCATTGAGGCGATCGGCCCGGGTGTCGACGAAAGCCGGATGGGCGAGTACGTGATCCTTGCCTGGCGGGCGCCGTGCGGAGAGTGTCGCTTTTGCAAGCGGGGCCAGCCAAACATTTGCTCGGCCAGCCTGAACGCCGAACGCCGGATGACCACCCACGATGGTTTGACATTGAATCCGGCGCTCGGGATTGGCACGTTCTGTACGCATACTCTTGTACACGCCAACCAGGCGATCCCGGTGTCGAAGGACCTGCCGGCGCCACAGATGTCGCTGATCGGCTGCGGAGTGATGACCGGCGTCGGCGCGGCGCTCTACACCGCCGGCGTCAAGCCGGGTACCACGACTGCCGTGTTCGGCTGTGGCGGCGTTGGCGATAGCGTAATTCAGGGCGCAAGGATCGCCGGCGCGACGACGATCATCGCCGTCGATCTTGATCCACGCAAGCTGGAGATCGCCAAGAGCTTTGGCGCTACCCACACGGTCAACGCCAGTGAAGAAGATCCGGTTCAGGCGATCAAGGCGCTCACCGGTGGTCATGGGGTTGACTACTCGTTCGAGGCGGTTGGTCTGCCGGTGACGCTGGACCAGGCGCTATGGTCTCGTGACCTGGCCGGAACCTGTGTCTTCATCGGCGTCCCTGGCCCTGGCCCTAGACTCGATCTTGACATGCAGAAGCTGTTCGACCTGGGTGGCGCGCTGAAGCCGTCCTGGTACGGCGACTGCCTGCCAACCCGTGACTTCCCGATGCTGGCCAACTGGTATGAAGAAGGCCGCCTGCTGCTCGACGAACTTGTTACTGTCGAGATCAAGCTCGAAGAGACCGAAGAGGCGTTCGAAGCGATGAAGCGCGGCGAGACGTTGCGCTCGGTGATCGTGTTCTAG
>CAZRNC010000468.1:0-2547 GCA_964601285.1 uncultured Thermomicrobiales bacterium
ACACCGGCCCGATCGGGCTGATCATGACGGCGATGCACCACGGCCTGGAAAACGCAGCCGGACCGCAAAGCCTCTGCGTCTCCTGCAACGCTTGCGAGATGGTCTGCCCGGCTGAAATCCCGATTCCGGAGTTGATCCTCGAGGTCCGAGCACGCTCGGTTGCAGAGTTTGGCTTACCAGCTGTCAAGGAGATGGGCGTCCAGCGCTGGAGCGACCCGAAACGTGGTCAACGCTGGGCGAATTTTGCTGCTCGTGCTGCAAGTCTGGTTGCCGGCGATGATGGGACGGTGCGCCGGATTCCACTGATGCCGGATGCGACGATGGGTCGCACACTGACTGCCCCGGCGCGTCACCCGTTGCGTGAGCGCATCCGCAAAGAAGGTCTCGAACGACCGGTAAAGCGATTGCCGTCCAGCAAGGCGGCCGGGATGACCGTTGCCTACTTCCCCGGCTGTTTGATCGACCGGGTCTTGCCGGATATGGGCGAGGCTGTTCTCGATGTCTTGCACGCTTGCGGCTGCAAGACAGTGTTTCCACCGGACCAGCACTGTTGCGGATTGATCGCGCTGAACATGGGTGATCGCGAGCATGGCCGAAAGATGGCCGAACAGACGATTCGCATGTTCGAGTCGACCGAAGCAGATGTCATTCTGACCAACACGACCAGCTGTCTGGCGGCGGTGGCCCAGGATTACCGGGCGCTCTTCGCCGATGATCCCGAATGGTTGGCACGTGCAACCCGGCAATCGGAGCGAATGATGGAATTCTCGTCATTTATTGTGAACGTCGCCGGTTTGCAGCCCGAGGACTTCGCGCCGGCAACGTCACCAGCAGTAACAATTCATGACGCATGCCAATCGTCCAATGCACTGGGCCTTGGCGCCGATGTACGCTACATCGTCTCGGAGTTGCTGGGCCTCGAACTGCGGGAGATGGAAGATTCCAGCGTCTGCTGCGGGTTCGGTGGTTCATTCTCGATGGATTACCCGAATGTATCCTCTGCGATTCTTTCAAAGAAGGTTTCCAACGCTGAAGTGACCCGTGCAAACGTGATCGTCGCCGACAATCCAGGATGTCTGATGCAAATCCGGGGTGGACTCACTGCCCGCAACAGCCCGCAGCAAGCGCTACACATCGCCGAGCTGCTGGCGTCCCGGCTGGAGCGCACTGTTGATTGATCGCAGATAGTCGTAGTTGGCGCAATTCATTGAGTCACCTGCTTTTCCGTCATCCTGAGCGAAGCCGAAGGATCTCCTTCCACGCCGCTTACCTGATCCTTGAGCGTTTCATGGAAAGAGATCCTTCGGCTTCGCTCAGGATGACAGTTGAACACGCATGTACTGGCCAAAACAGGAAGAGGATGGAACAAAGGGCGCAATGAATTGCGCCTCTACATTGAGGATTCGTCGTAAGAAGTCCTAGTTCTGGCAGGATTCGCAGAGGCCGAAGACTTCGAGCATGTGGGCGGATATCTCGAACCTGGTGGTTCGTTGCAGCTCTGCGAGCATGGAGTCTACGGTGCAGCCTTCGAATGGGACGACCGTGCCACACGAAGAGCAGACGAGATGGTGGTAGTGCGCGTCGTTACCCATGCCGAGCACATAGGAATGACATCCGTCCGGCCCATGGAGCCGGTCGAGCACGCCGAGCTGGGCGAGTACATCCAGCGTCCGGAAGACGGTTGCCCGGCCAATGTTGGAATCAACACCCTCGATCCGGCGAACGAGATCCTCAGCCGAGAATGCTTGCTCGATCTCGAAGACGGTCTCGACAATCACCCTTCGGGGATTGGTGAGCCGATAGCCCCGTTCCTGAAGCAAATTCATGGTCTCGCGCGGCGAGAGCTGGGTAACCGACACTGATTTTGCTCCCTTTCTGTCTGCATAACTGTACCATCTGAAGAGACGATGATCGTCCGGGAAAGGAGTGTCCATGCTGGAGAAATTGCGCCAGGTTACTGGCTCGTTCAGGCCACCGGAGCCGCAGGCAACACTTCCGCTGCCGCCCCGCAGCGCCGCACCATTCCACATCGCATTGGCTGCCGCGAGCACACCTGCCGGTTCAGTCGAGAAGTTGCTTGACAACCTGCCAGAATCTGGCTCCGTCCTGGTATTGCCGTCAGTTGCGAGCCGTCCCGGACAGGGAGCACACCCGCATCTGGTGGCCCGTCTCCTTGTGGAGCTTGGCGCAAGAGCGACGCTGGCTGTTCCGCGAGGCACTCCGGGCCCGGTACGCGGGCGATGGGAACGGCTAGCGCGTGATCGCGGAGCCGGGTTCGCGCGGCTTGGCGATGCCGGCTGGGATGCGGTCGAGCTACCGGAAACAGGCTACCGGCTGGACCGGGTGCTGCTGCCTGCTGAGTTGGAACGGTTTCAGCATCGAATCGCCGTTCCAGCGATCGGTGATTCCGGGATGGTATTGGGATTTCTGCGCCAGCTTGTCCATCCACATACCGCGATGCGAGTTCGCCAGCATGCCGAATCTGACCGGCTACAGGCCGAGCTAGTATCAGCCATCCCCTGCTCCTGGCTGCTGGATGCCAGCCGG
>CAZRNC010000469.1:0-2541 GCA_964601285.1 uncultured Thermomicrobiales bacterium
CGAACGCGAACGTGTTCGTTTCGTGATACATGCTGGCGATGGCGATGCGTTTCACTGGACCTGGCTCCTGTTCACATGACGCCTCGTGCTGCGGGAGTAGTGGCTGTGTTTCATGTATTGAAACGTTACTTCACAAGATGGAATCATCGTAATGTGACCCGGAAATGGTGTCAAGCGGTCAGATCAGCCGGACGCACGCGATCATGTACTCCTACCATCCTGGGATCACCGAACGTACGCAATGGAGAGCGGTGTTTTGCTTGTCATCCCGAGCGAGGTCGAGGGATCTCGACCCTCAAATCTTGACGTCACCTGGAAAGATCCGTGGCTCGAGATCCCTCGACTTCGCTCGGGATGACAGGGGAAGAGGCTCGGGATGACAGATAAACAAGCATGTACAAGCCCACACCGGAACTGAACCAGGCAGCCAGTGGACTCATGCGATGCGCCCCTACTGAACAGTCTGGCCCATGTCCAAAGCCAGGCAATTTCGTACGGGAGAGGCCATGCCTCTCCCTTGGCGCGTCAGCGCCACCTCACTCATTCCAGGCCGACTCAGATAGCAAGGCGGACCGTGCCGGTCCGAGGGAGAGGCATGGCCTCTCCCGTACGAGGTGCATTTGTCGAATCATCACGATTGGCGCCCAAACTGTTGACATACCGAAACGGACTGGTTATCCTGTTTCAAATCTTGATGTACTGTTTCAAAGAATGAAACATCGAACCCGTTTCGGTCCACTCTGTAACGTGCGCACTCCAACCAGAGTCCGCATTGATGGGGCCGCAGGTACATAGAGTTCGCAACGTTGGATAGTGTTCAGGAGGCTTCCGGAATGAATAAGCTGGCCAGCACCTCGTCAACCGAACTGGCTCAACGATCCAGGTCGGTCCTTGCCGGGGGTGTTTCGGCTTCGATGCGCATCCACCCCTATCTGGGACAGCCGTTCTACCTCAGCCACGGCGAGGGAGCGCATGTCTTCGATCTGGATGGCAAGAAATACATCGACTTCAACATGTCCAACGGCGCGACCCTGCTCGGCCACGGCCACCCGGCTGTGCAGGATGCGCTGCGCAGAGGCATCGACCTCGGGATGGTCGCCGCCGCCGAGATGGAATACCAGGAGCAGCTCGCCCGCGCACTGACCGAAGTGATCCCCTCAGCCGAACGGGTGCGCTTCGCCAGCACCGGCACCGAGATGACCAGCGTGGCGATCCGCATCGCGCGGCATGTCACAGGACGGACGAAGCTGCTCAAGTTCGACGGCCACTTCCACGGCCAGACCGAGATGTTCCTCTATCGCTCCGATGCGGAAACCGGCGAGGTTGTCCCCTCGTCCGGCGGTGTGCCGCAGGCAGGTGCGGACGACGTCGTGATGGTCCCCTACAACGACACCACGGCGTTCGATGCCGCCATTGCCGGCAATAAAGACCAGATCGCCGCTGTCATCGTCGAACCGGTTCACTACAACATCGGCTGCGTCACCCCCGAACCGGGCTTCCTGGAGCACCTGCGGGCGGTCACAAAGGCCGAGGGCATCATCCTGATTTTCGACGAAGTGCTGTCCGGCTTCCGGATGGATATCGGCGGCGCGCAGGGCTACTACGGCGTCACACCGGACCTGACGACACTCGCCAAGGCGCTCGGCAACGGCATGCCGCTTTCCGCGCTGGTCGGGTCGGCAGACCTGATGGAACAGCTTGCCCCGGTGGGTCCGGTGGTCCACAGCGGAACCTATTCCGGACACATCCTGGCCGTGCTGGCCGGCATCGCGTCGGTCGACCAACTCCGCCAGGAGGGCGTCTATGACACCATGCTGGAGAATGGCGAAACCTTCTACCGCGACATGCAGCGCGTCTTCGACCGGCATGGCATCCCGGCGAGAGTCCAGGGGCTGGGCGCACGGTTTGGTATCTACTTCGGCATCGACGAGCCGGTGCGCGACTTCGCCACCGCCGGTCTCCACGACCACGATCTGAACGAACAGTTCGTCCGTGGCTGCATGGAGCGCGGCGTCTACTTCCACGCCTACAACCGGGCCGGCGCTCCCGGCCACTGCGGATTCTCGCTCAGCCACTCACGGGAGGATTTCGAACAGGCACTCCAGGTCATCGACGATGTTGCCGCCACTATGGCTAGCGGACGATAGCGACCAATGAGTGCGAACGAGTACCGCATCGCGGTAGTTGACCGGACACTGGACCTGATCGAGGCCATCGCCGCCGCCGGTGAACCGGTCGGGGTCACCGAGCTTGCCAGGGAGATCGGTGCAACCAAGTCGGCCGTCTTCCGGATTCTGGTGAACCTGGAGCGGCGCGGCTACGTCTCCCGCGACCCGGTTACCAGCAAATGCCAGCTCGGCGGGCAGTTCGTCCATCTCGGCTACCAGGCAACCCGGTCTATCGACCTGCGCACCCGGGCCAGGCCGGTGCTCGAGGATCTGCACTCCAGGTTCAACGAAACGGTGAACCTCGGCATAGTGGTCGGTAATAACATCAGTTATGTCGACATGATTGAAAGCGATCACGGGCTGCGGATGGCGG
>CAZRNC010000470.1:0-2534 GCA_964601285.1 uncultured Thermomicrobiales bacterium
CGCTCGGGATGACGGTGGGGTGGCTCGGGATGACAGCAAGAGATGCTCGGGATGACGGAGAACGTTTCTGGTTCCTTGACCACACGGGGCTGGCGGCAGCCTCCTGGACACAAACTATCTGTGACAAGTAGTCGATATAGTTTTAGGCATGTACAAGCCAAAACCGGGTGTCCGGTGGTGTCGCTGTGGTGTGTACGCCGGGAAATGCTCGTGATATAGTACACAAGGATGAGAGCCAGGCTGGGGAGACCTGTGCTCCAGGATGAAAGGAAGCAGGCACGGTGGCGTCTGACTACGCAGTTATCGGGCTGGCGTTCATCACCGCAGTAGCCATGGGCGGTGGACTGATTACGCTTGGCCGGCTGATACGTCCCTCCAAACCAAATCCAACCAAGGAAGAGGTTTACGAATCCGGTGTGCCGGATGTCGCGCCGCCGCATCAGCGCTTTACACCCCGCTTCTATGTTGTAGCGCTGCTGTTCGTTGTATTCGACATCGAAGCAATCTTCCTGTTCCCCTGGGCCGTCGCGTTTGACGCGCTGGCGCTTTATGGCTACATCCAGATTTGTGTCTTTATCGGCCTCCTGCTCGCGGGCCTTGCCTATGAGTGGAAGAAGGGAGCGCTCGAATGGGTCTGATCGAAAACCAGTTCGAGAAGAATGTTCTGACAACATCGGTCGACTGGGTCTTCAACTGGGCACGACGGTCCAGCCTCTGGTGGCTCCAGTTCGGTCTTGCTTGCTGCGCTATTGAAATGATCTCGTCCGCTATGCCACGGTTCGACCTGGCAGAGCGCTTCGGCATGCTCTACCGAGCGTCACCGCGCCAGGCTGACCTGATGATCGTTGCCGGCACGGTGACCAAGAAGATGGCGCCGGTTGTCCGCACGCTTTACGACCAGATGAGCGAGCCGAAGTGGGTTATCTCCATGGGCTCCTGCGCCAACATCGGCGGCCCGTTCGACACCTATGCCGTCGTGCAGGGCGTCGATCAGGTGGTTCCGGTCGACATCTACGTTCCGGGCTGCCCGCCGGTTCCGGAAGCGCTCTACTACGGCATTCTGGAACTGCAGAACAAAGTCATTAAGTATGAGACGATCGCCCGGAAGAGTGGCCGCGACGAGGCGGAAGCCGAACGCGAGCGCGATCGGGAGCAGCTTCGGCTGGAAATGGGCCGGCCGGGCGCACCGGCAGCGCGTGAGACTGAAACCGTCTCCGCCGACTAACTGCTGAGAGGACGCGGCCGATGGCCACTGATCAGGAACACCAGGAACCTGGAACTGTCGCCGAGCAATCCGCCGGCCCGGTTCTCGAGCCGGCAACCGACGGAACCGGCATGCAGGTTATTGCCCCGATCTGGGTAAATACCGGCTTTTGGGGACCACAAGACGAATCGACCCATCCGGCGATCCGGGCGCTGCGTGCATCCTTTCCGGATGACGTGGTGGAGATTGTCTTCTTCCGGGATGAAGTGACGATTGTTGTCAACCCGGCGCGCTGGGCCGATGCGTTCAGCTTGTTGCGCTCCGATCCCGACCTTGCCTATCGCATTCTGACCGATCTCACTGCTGTCGATATGCTGCGTTTGCGCCGCGACGACAAGCGGTTTGATGTTGTCGGCACACTCTATTCAGTGAAGAACCGGCAGCGGTTGCGACTGAAGGCCCGGATCGGCGAGAGCGATGGCATCGAGACCCTGACCGGAGTGCATCGCACCGCCGGCTGGCTCGAGCGCGAATGTTTCGACATGTTCGGCATCGTCTTCCACGGCCATAGCGACCTGCGGCGCATGCTCTTGCCCGAAGACTGGGACGAGGGCCACCCACTGCGCAAGGACTATCCGATCCGTGGCTACAAACAGTATGTGCAGCCTGGATTTGAAGATCCGGCACCGCGTATCAGAGATTTCCGGAGGCCATAGATGTCTGCCATTGATCCGGGCGCACCAACGACGAGCCTCGGAACATTTGAAATTGAAGAGGTCCGCCAGCTCGGCCCAAGCGATCGCGAACTCGTGCTGAACATGGGTCCGCAGCATCCGTCTACGCACGGTGTGTTGCGGGTGGTTCTCCGGCTGGATGGCGAGACGATCAAGCACACTGATCCGATCATCGGCTATCTCCACCGGGGCGTCGAGAAGATCGGCGAACATCGCCGCTACTCCCAGTTCACCCCATGGACAGACCGGACGGACTACGTCGCCGCGCCACAGAACAACCTGGGCTACATCCTGGCAGTCGAGAAGCTGATTGGCATTGAGGTTCCGGAACGCGCCCAGTACTGGCGCGTGATTATGGCGGAACTAAGCCGCATCGCCAGCCACCTGGTCTGGCTCGGCACCCACGCGCTGGATATTGGCGCACTCTCGATGAGCCTCTACTGTTTCCGTGAGCGTGAGCTGATCCTCGATGTGTTCGAGCATTTCTGCGGGGCACGCCTGACCACCAACATGATGGAGATCGGTGGTTTCTCCCGGAATATCCCGGAAGGGCTGGTCGAGCAGATCGAGAACTTCCTGAAGATCTTCCCGGAGCG
>CAZRNC010000471.1:0-2533 GCA_964601285.1 uncultured Thermomicrobiales bacterium
TCGGTGATGTGGGAACCAAACGGGTGGAGTACCTGGATGGCACCCTCTTCTTCCAGCTGGCCGAGCGCCTTGTGGAATTGCTTGTACTTGCTGGCGTTCGTGTTGCGGACCGTCGCGAAATGCTCCGGCTGGAACCGGGGGATCGGCTCGAAACTAACCGGCCCATTGGTGCTGAGAATGTCGCCGATGTTGTACGCGCCGGGATTGATCAGCCCCAGCACATCGCCCGGATAGCCCTCTTCAATCGTCTCCCGGTCTCGCCCGAAGAAACGTACCGAGCGGGTTAGCCGGAGTGGCTTCTCCAGCCGCTGATGGTTGACTGCCATATCCTTCTCGAACTTGCCTGAGCAAATGCGCAGGAAGGCGATGCGGTCCCGATGTTGCGGGTCCATGTTGGCCTGAATCTTGAAGACGAAGCCGGAGAACGGCGCATCAATCGGTGTGGTGTTGCCATCGACATCGGCTCGTGCGCTTGGCGGTGGCGCGAGTTCCAGCAGCGCCTGCAGGAACGGTTCGACACCAAAGTTATTGAGCGCGCTGCCAAAGAACACCGGCGTGACATCGCCGTGCAGGAACCGCTCGCGGTCGAAGGTCGTGCCGGCGCCGGAGATCAGTTCGATGTCATCACGCAGCGAACTTGCCGGCCCTTCGCCAAGCAACTCCGCCAGTTTCGGATCGTCGAGACTACTCATCTGCACCGGGGCGCGGCGGGCACCATGCTCGGTGCGGCTGAACCGCAGCACCTGGGCGTCGCGCAGATCGTAAACACCCTGGAAGTCGACCCCATCACCAATCGGCCACATCATCGGAGCGGCTTCGATGTTGAGCACCTGCTCGATCTCGTCCAGTAGTTCCAGCGGATAGTAGCCGGGCTGGTCGAGCTTGTTGATGAAGGTCAGGATCGGGATATTCCGCATCCGGCAGACGTCGAATAGCTTCTTGGTCTGTGGCTCGATACCCTTGGCGGCATCAAGCACCATGATCGCGCTATCGACGGCCATCAACGTGCGGTAGGTGTCCTCGCTGAAATCCTGGTGACCAGGAGTATCGAGCAGGTTCAGCCGGTAGCCCTGGTAATCAAACTGCAGCGACGTTGATGTAATCGAAATGCCGCGTGCCTGCTCCATCTCCATCCAGTCGGATGTCGCGTGGCGCTGGCTTTTCCGGCCACGCACCGACCCGGCCAGTTCAACCGCGCCGGCGTAGAGCAGCAACTTTTCGGTAAGGGTCGTCTTGCCGGCGTCCGGATGAGAAATGATGGCAAACGTCCGGCGGCGTGCGACCTCCTGATGCAGGGGATCGGTGGAAGTGCGTTCCAATGTCTGGCTCACGAAAGGTTCCTCTTCTATAGATTGCCGTGGTCTGTGCTTTGTCCACGATCGGGATGATGACCGGCCATGGCCGGCCGTGAAACAACTGTAGACTCACCTTGGCGTCAATCCACGAGAGCAACCTCCACCAGAACGTCAGACCAGCTACCTCAAAAATACCATCCCGAACTGTATCAATTCCGGAGCAGAGCGTTCAGCCGGGTAGGCGACTAACCCAGATGCGGAATCACCTGATCGCAGAACAGATTGAGACTGCGCACCGACAGTTCGTATGGCATACCGGCCCGGTCACTGGTCATCATCAGGTCGGTGACACCGAGTTCCGACTCATAGCGCAACAACTCCGCCCGAACTTCTGCGGGGTCGCCGATAATGAACCGGTCCTTCGCCAGGCTGGCAAAATCGGTCGAAAACTCATCATCCGCCGGTAACACCTGATCCTGTCCCCAGCGCCGGTACGTTTCGTACTTCGGGGCGAGATATTGCTCCGCTTGCTCCCATGCTTCGGCCGAAGTTGGCGCGACGTAGACTTCCCGGCGAATCGGTACTCGCTCGGGAGCCGGCAAGTTTGCCGCGGTGCGGGCCTCCTGGTAGAGCGCCAATTGACGTTGCAACACCGGCAATGGACTATGTGGCGCGATCGCCCAGGCATCGCCCAACCGGGCCGCCCGCTTCACAGCCCCATCGCTGTTGGCAGCCAGCCAGATTGGCGGTCTTGGTTGCTGCACTGGCAGCAGCGTCGGTGTGACCTCCGGCACGTTGTAATAGCGGCCCTCAAATGAGAATGGTTCCGGTTGCCAGAGACCCTCAAGAATTTGCAGTGATTCACGAAAACGACCCAACCGTTCCGACGACGGGCTGCCCAATGCAACGTTCTCAACCTCGCGATAGCCCAGGGCAAAACCGCAGATCAGACGTCCTCCACTAATGATGTCCAGGGTTGCCAGTTCTTCCGCGGCCAGCACCGGCTGGTACAGCGGAAGGAGCAGCACCATCGTGCCGATGCTTGCTCCCGGAACCTCGGCGCTCAACCGGGCAAGCACCGGGACTGATTGCAGCATCTGATAGGGATCGGACAGGAAATGCTGCCCACACCAGAACGCATTGAAGCCGCTTGCATGCGCAGTTCGCGCCAGTTCAAAGCGTCGCTCCAGCTCCACAGCTGCGTTTCCCGGCGGATACTGGATGTTTACCCAAAGGCC
>CAZRNC010000472.1:0-2515 GCA_964601285.1 uncultured Thermomicrobiales bacterium
TGTGCCACAACGCCGCTGGAGAGCCAGAAGTCGCATGGAAAGAGATTCCTCGACTACGCTCGGAATGACAATCCAGGCTGGTCTGTTCCGGCCAAAACCGGCAGGGCGTTCGACGCGGACGCATTGCAATGCGCCCCTACCCCTGCGGGGGATGGTGTTTGAACACAACAAAAAAGAGGCGCAACATGTTGCGCCCCTTCAACGTCTGGTGAAACCTATCCCCGGGAAAGCCCGAACCACTTACGTTTGCCGGTGGTGGGCGGCAGGGGGCCGCTGTTGGCGGTTTCGTAGTCGGCGTTGTAATACGTCGTGTAGTACTCCCGCCGGCGATATTCCGCCCGACCGAAGTTCACCCGGTTCACCACAACTCCGATAATGTTCGCCCCAACCTGCTCCAGCGCTGTCGTTACCTCGCGCAGGTCGTTCGAACGGGTCCGGCCAGCCTGGGTAACCAGCATTGCCCCATCGGTCCATCCGGAGACGATCTGGGCGTCGCTGAAGACCAGTGGCGGCGTATCGATCAGCACAATATCGGCGCGTGCCTTCAACTGGTTGATGATCTCGCCCATCCGCGGGGAGTTCAGCACATCCGCCGGGTTCGGTGGCAGCGGTCCGGTCGGGACGACCAGCAGGGACGGGATGTCCGTCTTCTGGCAATAGAGGAACACTTCCGAGCCTGGCTCGGCAATCAGCATGTTCGTCAGCCCGGCCCGGTTGTTGATGCCGCTCCGCTTGTGCAGCGTCGGCCGGCGCAGGTCGGCATCCACCAGGATTACCCGCAACCCGCTTTGGGCCAGCACCACGCCAAGGTTCATCACTGTCGTCGACTTGCCTTCGCCGGGACCCGAGCTTGTGAAGGCCAGAGCCTTGATGTGCTGGCCAATCGAGGCAAACTGCAGATTCGTCCGCAATCCCCGGTAGGCTTCAGTCGCTGCCGACCGCGGGAAGACAATCGGCTCAAGCTGATCCGGCGATTCAAGCCCCGGAATCATGCCGATCGCAGCACGCCCTGTTATCCGCTGGACATCCTCTGCCGTCTTGACGGTATTGTCCATGTAGCCCAGCAGCACAACCACACCAGCTGCCAGCAGCAGCCCAAGGAACCCACCGAGGACGACATTCATCGCCACTTTCGGGCTGACTGGTGTTCTCGCCGGCGAGGCAGGGTCGGCCACCAGCACCCGCACGGCAGACTCAGCAGCAGCAAGCTCAAACCGCTGCTGGATCTCCAGCAGACCCGCATAGGTCGCCTGGTAGGTGTTGAGGTGCGTTCGCAGTTGCTGTAGCTCGGTCAGGACCGGCGCAGTTCCGGCATTCGTGCCGGATTCCAGTTCGGCAATCCTGCCGGCTGTCTCACTGATTTGGGTGCGAATCTCGGCGATGCTTTCCGCCAGTGGCCCGTCTGCTGTCACGTCGGACGCATGCTGGGAACGCACCTGCTCGGTGAAGACATTCGATAGCGTGTTGGCGATCAGGGCAGCACGTGCCGGGTCGGAATCGCGGACCGACACCCAGAGCAACTGGGTTTCCTGCACCGCTGTTACCGACACCATTTCGGAAAGTGTCTGGCGATCCAGTTCGGGGTCGGCCAGGCGTTCAACGGTGAGATCAATAACGACATCAGTCGTCGCCAGTTCACTGTAGGTACGCGAAAGCCGCTCGGCTGCCAGCAGGTCGTTGTAATTGGAGCCAGCGGTTGCCTGGCTTGCCTCAATCAGCAACACCGACCGTGCCTGGTACATCGGCGTCATCGCGCTGCTGATGGCATAGGCCGTACCGCCGGCAACCAGCGGAAGCAGCACAAGAATCCACCACCAGCGGCGGGCAAGTTTGATCGCCTCGGAGAAGGTCAACTCGGTCATGGTGTATCAATCCGGCTGCTAGCCACAGGTGCTCCCAACTCGTGGAGTGCGTAGTCATTGCCTGAAGGGGAAACGCCCTTCTTCAATCTGTTCAACATCTAACACCAGGGGTGAACCCGGCCGGTATAGGAAAACAGGCCTAACCCTGGGACGGTTCAGTCTGCGACGTTCGCCACCTGGACAATTGGCCGCGGCAACTGGATGTCGCGTCCTACCCCGCCACGGGAGTGCCAGTGCCAGGCGGTGCCGATAATACTCTCAATGCCCTCAAACTGCGGAACCCAGCCAAGCACCCGGTTTGCTTCGGACGGATCGGCGACCAGCGTAGCCGGGTCGCCCGGACGTGGCACGGTCAACCGCACCGGAACCGAAAGCCCACTCACCCGCTCGACTGTGCTGATAATCTCGCGCACCGAATAGCCATCACCGCTGCCAAGGTTCAGCGCCAGGTTCTCGCCACCATCCCAGAGATGACCGAGCGCCCGCAAGTGGGCATCTGCCAGGTCGGTGACGTGGATGTAATCCCGAACAGCCGAACCATCGCGGGTCGGATACTCGGTCCCGAACACTTCGAGGTACGGCCGGCGGCCCATCGCCGCCTGCACCGCCAGCGGAATCAGGTGCGTTTCCGGCGTATGGTTCTCGCCGATGTC
>CAZRNC010000473.1:0-2515 GCA_964601285.1 uncultured Thermomicrobiales bacterium
TGAAGCATGTCTCGATCTTCGCGTGCCTGCTGCTGCTCGGCGCAATGCTGACAGCCTGTGGCGGCAGCGACGATCCGACGGCAACTGTCGTCCCTCCGACCGCAACGACCGCACCGGTAGACGGTGATGCCGATGAGGAGCCGACTACGCCCAGCGAGCCGTCTCCAACCGCGACCAGCGAGCCGGCAGAAACTGCGACCACTGAACCGACAATCACACCAACACCGGAGCCAACATTCACCCCACGCCCCGAGCCGACGCCAACATCCAACGCGCTCCCGACCGAGGACGCCGGCGAAGAGATGCCCGATGGCGAAGAGGACGACGTCGACGAAATGGACGTCGATGCAATCCTGCTGGAGATGCTGATTACCGAAGCTGACCTGCCGGACGAGTGGGTGCTCTACCAGGCGCGATCGGCCCCGAACTCCGTCAGCGATGTAGTGTTCTGCGATGCTTCACCGTTCGGTGGCCGGGACGGGCGGCTTGGCTCGGTTGAGGCGGAATTCGACCAGGATCCGACCAATGGCCCCTTCCTGTTGCAGGGCCTCTCCGCCTATCCGGAAGATATCGCGATCGAGGCGTTCGAGCACACCCGGCAGGTCACGAGCGAATGTACCGGCTGGGTTGAGGAAGACGGGTCCGAATATGTTGTCCAGGTGGTCGATGTCCCGGCGATGGGTGATGAGTCGCTGGGGATTCGCATGACGTTTGATGTGCCGGAAGGCATGGTCATGGCAGACTTTACCTTCGTCCGGGTCGGTGGGCTGCTGGTCGTTATGGCCTGGTTGACGCTCGAGGACGTGGACACCGGCCAGTTCAACGAGATCACCTGGATTGCGATTGACAGGGTAGAATCCTCGGAATTCCGCCCATAACATCTGTGGCGCTACGGCGTCGTTGCACCCGGTCGACCGGGAAGAGTGGATCAGACTCGATGAGAAGCAAAGCCCTGGTGCTGCTCTGCACCATGCTAACCGGTGTGCTGCTGACCGCCTGTGGTGGCGGTAGCGACGATCCGACCGCAACCGAAGCGCCGCCGGCCGCAACAGCCACCAGCGAACCGACGGCCACCCCGGAACCACCACCAACCGCGACCCCGGAGCCGACAGCCACCGCGACCCCGGAGCCGACAGCCACCGCGACCCCGGAACCAACAGCAACACCTGAACCAGAACCGACGGCAACAGCCACCCCGGAGCCAACAGCTACCGTCGAGCCAACCGCAACTCCCGAGCCGGAGCCGACGGCAACAGCCGCCCCGACCGAGCCGGACATGTCTGAAGCCGAAGCGGCAATGATGGATATGCTGCTGACCACTGCTGACCTCCCGGAAGGGTGGACGTTGACCTTCGCCGGCACCGATGAGCCGAGCGTTGGAGGAACGACCTTCTGCGACTTCGATCAGTTCTCCCGGCCGGACGAGGTTGCCGGTATTGTTGAGGCCGAATTTGTCGTCGATCCGAACCTGGGTCCGATTCTGATGCAGCGTCTCACCGCCTATCCGGAAGCGACGGCCCAGGAAGCCTTCGCCCACGGCCGCAACGTGATGACAAACTGCTCCGAATGGATCGATGCGGACGGAACCGAGTACACCCTCACCAGTGTCGAGGTGGAACCGCTCGGCGACGAATCTATGGGCATGACGATCACCTACGAGGTTGAGGGCTTCGGCAACGTGACCGGCAACTACTACATGGCCCGTGTCGGTGGCATCCTGCTCATCATCAACCAGCTCGCCCTCGGCGACCTGCCCTTCTCCGACCTGATGCCGTTCGCCACCACCGCCATCGACCGCATCCAGTCATCCGGGTTCCAGCCGTAATCGCCGATGCGCCTCTTCCCCCGGCAGGGGGTAGGGGCGCATTGCAATGCGTCCGCCGTCATCAGGAGCACCCTTTCCGTCATCCCGAGCGTAGTCGAGGGACCTCGTGGGTCGGATCTCTCCAGGGGAAGCCAACCTTCGAGGCTCGAGGTCCCGCGACTTCGCTCGGGATGACAGTCGAAGATGGTCGATCCTGATTGTGCTGTCGTGGCATCGAGCGCGGACGCATTGCAATGCGCCCCTACCCCCTGCGGGGGAATGTGCACCGTTCGTTTCATGTCACCCAACCCCCACCCTCCTGCCGATGCGGTTAGAATGACCGGCAATGGTCGAACCAACCGCATCAGCAGGAGGATGAGGATTCATGGTCAAGCACATGGAAGTCGCGGACTGGCTGGAAGAGCGCCAGGAGCGGTTCATCACGATGTCCGACACCATCTGGGAAAACCCGCAGGTGGCCCTTGCCGAAGACATCGCCTGCGATCTGCAGGCCGAATTCCTGGAGCAGGACGGCTTCACCGTCACCCGCAACGTTGGCGACATGCCGACGGCGTTCTATGCCGAATGGGGAACCGGGTCGCCGATCATCGGATTCCTCGGCGAATACGACGCATTGCCAAACCTCTCCCAGAAGAAGCAGGCCGAACAGGACCAGGAAGTCGCCGGCGGACCGGGCCATGGCTGCGGCCA
>CAZRNC010000474.1:0-2505 GCA_964601285.1 uncultured Thermomicrobiales bacterium
GCACCGAATTCCGCATGGCCGGCATCCCCCACCAGGTCATGATGCTCGGCTTTACTCGTGGCGCCGGCGAACACGCCCGGGAGCTGTTCCGCAACGGGATGTACTAGCCCGCCTTGCCGGCGACATTCCTGGCCGGCTCTGTCTGGCCGACATGGTAGGTCTCATGGAAGTAGAAGAAGTGGACCATCCTGCCGACGGTCGACCCGTACTCTGAATTCGTATCGGCAGCCAGCTGCTCAGGTGTGGCCTGAGACAGTGCCGTGGCTATCTGGCCCTGCGACCTCTCCACACCCTCAAGGAGTGCTTCCAGCGTCAGGACGCCCTCACCGTCCCCGGATACCGGGTCTGAACCATAGACATAGCGTGCCAGATCGCCTTCTGCAAACACCTTCTCAGCGCCGAGCAAGCCGAGGATAATATCCCGGTAGACGAGAATGTGCCCAAGTAGCCAGTTCAGGCTATTTTGCCCGTTGCCCGGTTCGAGCAAGCTATCGGCATGGGTTAATCCATCGGAATTCCTGACAAGTAGCTCCCCGTTGAATGCGATGGCATCTGCCAGCACCCCGGCAGTGAGGATCGAGGGGCTATTCATGCGGGTTCTCCCAACTTCTGTCCCTGACCGGCATCAGGCGATCACCGGCAACCTGATTCTAGATAACCTGGTCATCCTTGCCGGCGAGCTGGCGGAGAAGTTCGGTCTGGCCGACATGGTAGGTCTCGTGCCAGTGGAGGAAGTCGACGCTACGGCCGACAGTCTGCATTACACCGTCCGGCAGATCGGCGGCGAGACTTTCGGCGGTGGCACCGGATAGTGCGGCCGCGATTCGTGCGGACGACTCATCCAGCAGCGACACCAGAGATTCGAGCGGCATCACATCGTCGCCGTCTTCAAGGATCGGCGCGGATTCGCGGTCGTAGCGTTGGGTTGCCGCTTCGTCGAGCAATTTTTCCGAACCCAGAGCATCGAGGATGTAGTCGCGATGCACCAGGATATGCCCGAGAATCCAGTTCAGGCAGTTGCCGCGCACCGGTGGTTGCACCAGGCTGTCGGCGTGGGTCAGACCTTCAAGCTGCCGGTGGAGTATCCGGTTGTTCATTGCAAACAAGCCGGCCATATCCTCGGCGGTGGAAATGGAAGGCGAAGCAGTTTCCGGCATGACCTGATTCCTTTTCGTTTTATTCATGCTCGATTGTGTACCAAACACTGTACGAACATATGTTCGCGGTGTCAAGCATTTGTGTCGTGCGATAATCAGGACGATCTCGAAACGAAAAGCGTGCCAATCAAGCGAAAGCGTGTGCCAGATGACGACGGCGATCTCGATCGATTTCAGCGATCCTGCAATCCAGGCAAACCCCTGGCCGGTCTATGAGGATCTCCGGGTGAACAATCCGGTCTTCTGGAACGGGCCGGCGCAGGGGTGGTTGATCAGCAGATATGCGGACGTTGTTGCGTTGTTCACCGATCCGCGGATGTCTTCCCAGCGGATTGACGCGACCTTCCGCGTATTGCCCGAAGATGTCCAGCGCGAGCTTCAACCGTTGCGCAATGTGCTGGGTGCGCGGATGCTGCTCAGCGATCCACCGGCACACACCTGCCTCAAGAACCTTGTCATGCCCGCCTTTTCCGCGAAGGCAGCAGCGGGCCGGCGGGAACGGATTCAGGAGCTTTGCGACGGCTTCCTGGATCGTTTGGGCGGCGACGGTCAGTTTGATGTGATGGCCGACCTTGCGACGCCTCTGCCGAGCTGGGTGATTGCCGACACCTTGGGTGTGCCGATGTCCGACCAGGCAGATTTCACCCGCTGGGCCGCCAGTCAGGTGCGGGTCTATGACCGGCCCGGAACGGTCAACGACCGGGTGGCCGTCATGCGCCAGGGGCAAGCCGACATGCTGGAAATGAAAGCCTATCTTGAAGAAGTCATCGCCGAGCGCCGGGAGCATCCTGCCGACGATTTGCTGACCCTGCTGGTGCAGGCCGAGCAGGATGGCGATCGCCTGACGACCGATGAACTGGTGGTCATGTGTGTTGCCCTGCTGATTGGTGGCAACAATTCGACGGCCCACCTCATCGGAAACGTTGCCCTGACCTTGCTGCGACATCCCGAGTCGATGGCTGCCCTGCGAGATGATCCCGCCCTGATTCGCTCAACGGTTGAAGAGGTGCTGCGCTACGAAAGTCCGGTACAGGCGACGAGCAGGGTTGCGACCGAGGATTTTGAGTTCCACGGACATGCGATCCGGGCAGGCGACAACATATCGCTACTGATCGGGTCGGCCAACCGTGATCCGGAACAGTTCCCGGAAGCGGACCGCTTCGACCAGCGCCGGCATCCCAACCGGCACCTGACCTTCGCCCACGGTCCGCACTTCTGCGTCGGCTCGGCGCTGGCCCGAAACACTACCCAGATCGCGATCCTCTCGCTGGTCCAGCGCTTCGCGTCGTTGGAGATGCCGGACAGCATCCCGAACTGGGCACCCGGCTACTCCTTCCGCCACCTGGCT
>CAZRNC010000475.1:0-2488 GCA_964601285.1 uncultured Thermomicrobiales bacterium
CCAACCAGTAGCCCAGCGCCCCGACCGTTCCACTGGCCAGACCGGCCATGTTGGTAAAGAACGTTGTATAGAGCACCGTAAACAGGGCCGCACCGCCAAGCAGTCCGGCGATCATCCCCTTACGGTTAACCAGCGCGTCGTGCATCACGCGGGTTGTCGTGTCCTCACCGGTCGAGCCAAGAACACCTTCGAGCCATGGGTATCCATCGCGCACCTGGTTGAGCACTCGAAACGCGAAAGCGATACCAACGGCACCGGCCAAAATGATGAAGAGGATCATCGGATGAGTCGCCAGGTCTACGGCAAACGACTGGATATTTGATCCGCTCGGGTCTTCCCAGGGAATACCCGGAAGTCCACCAATACCAAGAATCGAGCAGATCTCCATGATGATCACCACGCCGGCCAGCGTACCGGCCCCGATCATCACCAGCCGGCGGTCGATCTGCCAGGCCATGATGGTCCCGATGAAGGTCACCAGCGTAAACCCGATGATGAACGACACTTCGAGCGTCGTGAAGAGAAACCCGGTTGTCACCCACATGGTGACAATCCAGCGAGTCTCTCGGCTGTCCATGAAGCGCACCATCGAGAAGATGATCAACAAGGTCGCGAAGAGCACATAGGGGTCATGCCGGTTGAACCGGGTGTAGTAGGTAATCACCGGCGAAAACAGCAGCAACACCGAACAGGAGAGCGCTCCCCACCGGCCAAGCAGGTGCGGCGCCCGGAGCATCGCCGGCAACAGAACGATCCCGATTCCGAGCAGCGCCGGCACCAGCCGGGTTACATATTCGTTGTCGCCAAAGAGGAAATACGCCAGCGCATTGCTATGAAAGAGCGCCGGCCCGTGCATCATCGGATCGTGGAGATACCCATTGCCGGCATAGAGTAACCAGGAAAAGTAGCTATGCAAACTCTCGTCGTGGTGTTGGGCGCGGTAGGTCAGATCCCATAGCCGGGTGAGCGCCGCAATCGACGCAATCAACAGGTAGAGCACAAGCTCCAGACTGATCCGCACCGATACCGGTTTGCGATAACCTGACGAGGAGTGCCCTGAATCTCTCGCCAGCGCCGTCTCCGGGCGAGCAACCGGTGTACCATCACCGCTGTTGGATGGACGTAACCAGGTTGTGACGGTGGCACGGAGCGTTCCGGCCCTTGCGGGTGAAGTCATCGAACGGAAGTCATCCCATCATCATCCCGGTTACCTCTGGCGCCGGCAACGGCTACCAACGCACGATTGTAACGATTCCTGTACCATCGAATGTTGCCGGCTGTCCCGTTACAATCCTTCGAACCTGAAAATAGCAACGAAGCAGGTGGTGGATAGATGGATGCATTGCGACGTGGGCTGGCAAAACAGCCCGGTATACCGGGGCGAAATGCCACGCTGCTGGTCGTTTCAGATGGCGGTGGCGCAACCGCCGAGGCTGCGGTTGAGGCTGCCATGGCCCAGTTCCCGGATGTCAGTTTCAACGTCGTCCGGCGACCAGGTGTTCGTTCCCGCGAGCAGGTCATGGGTGTCGTCCGCGAAGCGGCTGCCACTGAAGGGATCGTCGTCCATACCGTTGTCATGCAGGACATCCGACGGCTGCTGGTCAGTGAGTGTCGCCTGCGGCTGATCCCCCATTTTGACCTGATCGGACCACTGATCGGACACATTTCCCAGGAAGTCGGCCAGTTGCCTATCCTGCAACCGGGTGTTACCCGCAGCATCGACACCGGCTATTTTGAGCGCATCGATGCCATCCAGTTCACCGTGCAACATGACGACGGGCAGCACATTGGCGGGCTGGATGAAGCAGATATCATTCTGGTTGGCGTTTCCCGCTCTTCAAAGACACCGCTCTCGATCTATCTCTCGATGCGTGGCTGGAAAGTTGCGAACATTCCGATTGTCCTGGGCATCGAACCGCCGCTCAAACTGGACGAAGTAGACCAGACCAAGATCGTGGCGCTCTGGATCGACCTCGAACATCTTATCGAGATCCGGCGCAACCGGCTGGATTTGCTGGACCAGGTCGCCGAAGGGGATTACGCCAGCCCGGAGCAGGTCGCAGCAGAGCTTGCCTTCTGCCGGCGCATCGTCCGGCGGGGCTATCCCTGGCCGTTGGTAAACGTGACCGGGAAATCGATCGAGGAAGCCGCCAAGGAAGTCGTCGCAGTCATCGAGCGCCAGCGCCGGATGAACGCCGGCGGCGACGCGTCCAATGATTCCTGGAGAGCCTTCCCGCCACCCAACGAGTTCCGGCCGGCCTAACGCAGTTTGCAGAGTAGCTAGACCCATCATCCTGTTCCTACCGTCATCCCGAGCGTAGTCGAGGGATGACGGTAAAGGTGGCTCGGGATGACGGTAGGAGATAGTCGCTCCTGATTGCACCCCAACGCACATTCATCTCTCACGAAATCCGCTCGAATCACCACGCGAAGAAAAAACGGGCACAGCCGCAGTGGCTGTACCCGTTTGATGTAGCCTGGCTGGAAG
>CAZRNC010000476.1:0-2487 GCA_964601285.1 uncultured Thermomicrobiales bacterium
CCTTGGGGCTTTCGATCACCGCACCGTCATAGCGAGTGCGGGGCTGGCCGTTCGGCTCCAGTTTGACGACCGGGATAGTGCTACCAATCACAGGTATCAGACTCCGGATTCGTCCGCATTCGGGAAAATCGAACCGATCTGGTTCACCCGTTCCACCAACTCATCAGCGCTATCTGCTTCTACATTCAACCGTACCAGCGGCTGGGTGTTGGATGAGCGCAGGTTGAACCACCAGGTAGGATATTCGATGGTCAGGCCATCCAGCGTGTCGATCGTAGCATCGGCGAACTTCTCCCGAGCTGCGGCGAAGGCAGCGTCGGAGTCTTCGACCTCGTAGTTCATCTCGCCGGAGCGGTGGCGAGTGTCGATCGGGGCCAGGAACTTGCTGACGGTAGTGTCTGCCTTGGAGAGCAGTTCGAGCACCGTCAGGAAGGCGATCAGCCCGGAATCGGCGTACCAGTTGTCGCGGAAGTAGAAGTGGCCGGAATGCTCGCCGCCGAAAATGGCGTCGTGCTGGCGCATCAAGCCCTTGATGTAGGAGTGTCCCACCCGTGAACGGACCGGCACGCCGCCGGCAGCTTCGATGACTTCCGGTACCGTCCTCGAACAGATCAGGTTGTAGACGACTGCTGCTCCGGGATGCTTCTCCAGCAGCAGCCTGGAAACCATTGCCGTCACCATGTCGCCGCCGACGAACTGGCCACGTTCGTCCAGGATGAACATCCGGTCGGCGTCGCCATCGAAGGCAATTCCCATGTCGGCGTTCTCTTTGAGGATCGTCCGCTGGAGATCACGGACGTTCTCCATCTCGATCGGGTTAGCCTGGTGGTTCGGGAAGGTTCCATCCAGTTCGAAATAGAGCGGGATCAGTTCGCAGGGAAGCTTCTCGAAGACGCTTGGGATGATTCGCCCGGCCATGCCATTGCCGGCGTCGACGGCGATTTTGAACGGTTTGATCGAATCAAGATCAATCATCGACAGCGCGTGGTTGACGAACTCCTCGACGACATCGCGTTCGATGCGCTTGCCGGTCGATTCCGGTTCAGAAAAGTCGTTGGCAATCACAAGGTCGCGGATCTTGTCGAGGCCGTCATCAAGCGAGAGCGGTCGTGCCTCTTGGCGGCAGATTTTGAAGCCGTTGTATTCGCCGGGATTGTGGGACGCGGTGATCATCACGCCGGCCGGGTAGCCGAACTTGCCAACGGCAAAATAGAGTCCATCGGTCGAGATCAACCCAATATCGGTGACGTCGGCTCCCTGGTCGAGGATACCGTCGATCAATCCGCCGGCCAGTGCTGGTGAGGAAACGCGCATATCCCGGCCAACACAGATGTGATCGACCTGCAGCCAGGTGACGAGCGCCCGGCCAACACGGTAGGCGATCTCTGGATTCAACTCGTCCGGAAAGATTCCGCGGACGTCATAGGCCTTGAACAGTGTCCCGATTGTTGCAGCAGACATCGGCTCCCTTTCGGCTAGATCGGATTCGGGTCGTGAATGAACGACGTTTCAATGTTGAACTCGCTGGCGAGCAGTTCGCCGAGCGCCTGTATTCCCAGCCGCTCGGTTGCCTCGTGCCCGGCGGCGATGACGTGGATGCCCAGTTCGCGCGCCTCGGCCATCGTCGGCTCGCGGACGTCACCGGTTACCAATACCTGGCAGCCCGATGCAATTGCATCTTCCAGCGTCGAGTATCCTGAGCCGGTCAGAAATGCGGCACGTGCGATCTCCAGCCCGATGCCGGCATCGAGCACCGTTGGCTCACGCTCGGTGACTTCCTGGACGATTTCCGCCAAACCTTCGAGCGTTACCGGAGATACCGGCTCACCTACAGCACCGAGGAGTCCTCCGCCAATCATCGCAAAGCGGTCGACAACGGTACATTCACAAGCGCTGGCGAGCTGGACGCAATTGCCGACGATCTCATGGCCATCAAGTGGCAGGTGGTAGCCGATCAGGTTGATGTTGTGTTGAAAGAGCGGCCGCAACCGGTTGGCGAAGAGCCCGGTGAGTGGTTGCATCCGCGAACCGTAGAGCAGTCCATGGTGGACGAGGAGGGCGTCGGCTTGCATCTCGATGGCCCGTTGAAGGGTGTACTCAGAGGTGCTGACAGCCAGGGCAATCCGGTTGATTTCCGGTGAACCTTCGACCTGCAGGCCGTTGACAGACGCATCCTGCCACTCCGTTGCTCGCAGGTACTCGTCGCACCACCTGACTATGTCGTCCCGGCTTGCCATGCTTCCTCCTTCCCGGGTGTTGACCACCACGGTTGCTGACCAATTGTGCCATCTAACTGGAGTTGCACCGGTATACTCGGTTTGGCCGGAATGTTCGATAGCAGGGGAGACACATGCAAGCGGAAACCAGCGTTCGTATTGGCCCGGAAGATGCCGTTGATCTACACATGCACACGACCGCATCCGATGGCAGATGGACGACGGAGGCGCTGATCGACCATCTCGCCGAGAATAACTTCAAGGTCATCGC
>CAZRNC010000477.1:0-2477 GCA_964601285.1 uncultured Thermomicrobiales bacterium
TACCGCCGGTCGATTCCATTTCCCGGCTGAAAATGCTCATGGATATTCGGTCTCCTGTTCTGGCCGTGCTCACTGACAATCGTACTCCGCACCAATTGTACGCCTCGAACCGGCCAGCGAGTAAGTATAACGGATCGGAACCGTTTCGTATTCCCCCGGATACAACTGATCTGTATACGGGCACAGATATCCGCCTGTGCCCTGCTGCCACTCTGTTACCGTCGAAGTACGGGACCTAACGCTTGTTCGAACACATCCCATTTCAGGAGAGGAAGCAACGATGCAGATTGAACTTGGCAAAGACGTCATCGCCAGTGACGGAGAGAAGCTCGGAACCGTCGATAGGCTGGTTCTCGACAACGAGAGTAACAACCTGACGAAATTCGTCGTTCAGAAGGGCTTCTTTCTGCCGGAGGACCGGATCGTCGACCTGGAAATGATCTCCAGCATCGACTCCGACGGCACGATTATGCTGACTGTTCCGTCGCACGACGAACGATCGCTTCCAGCGTTTGTCGAAGAGTCGTTCAGGGTAGCGACCGACGACGAGCTAACCTATTTGGGCTACGACATTTACACTGGCGCTGCTCCGCACGCACCAGTGTGGTTCGCTCCGGCGACGCCGCAGGAGCAGTTCAAGCCAGAAGAGGAGCCGTTCTTCCGCGGCGCACAACCGGTATCGGGCGTTGTTGAAACCCGAGATAACCTGCCCGACGATTCAGTTTCGATCAACACCGGCACCGATGTTATCGGGCGCGATGGCGACAAGGTTGGCGAGGTCGACGAAGTGCTCGCCACCGCAGATGGTCGCGTATCCAGCATCGTGGTCAAGGCAGGATTTATTTTCAAGCATGACGTACAGATTCCGATGATGGCCGTCGATCAGGTCGGCAGTGAACAGATTATTCTCAACATCACCCGCGATCAGGCGGAATCGCAGTACGGCGTTCAATAACATCTGAAGGTCGCCTAAAGAAAGCCGGGAAGGGACACTGACGTCCCTTCCCGGTTGTTCGTTGAATTGAAACTTCCCGGTCATGTGGTCAATCCGGATGGCTCCTGTACAATCACCTATCGAACCCGGTTGCGCCACGACGGCGACAGGGCAGGCCGTGCGGATGGTTACGGCCAATCAATGTTTGCGTAACGTTGAGTCCCTGGTGTGCGTTATCCGGAGTGGAACTACTGCGTCTCCGGACCTTGAACAGAAAGTCGCCAAGCCTTGGAAACGTCAGACCAGGACCGCAACGAACTCCCTACTAGCCGGCTTAATCGACGAAAATTTCTCCAGGCAGGCATTGGCCTCGCCCTGACCCCGGTCGCCCTTCAGGTGCCGGGGCTATCAGCAGGCAGCACCAGCGCCCAGACATCCGACCTGGAACCGGATGAGGACCATCCCCGGTCGGATGAGGACGACTCCCAAGATGATAATGACGACGAGGACGACGCTCCTCAGCAACCGGAAGCATCCATCGGCGACGAAATCCCGCACGCTAACGGCATGCCGCTCAAAGCCTTCTTCCCGGAAACCGGCCATCACCTTGCCGGCGAATTTCTCTACCATTGGCTGAACAACGGCAGCTTCACCATATACGGATTCCCGATTACCGAAGAGCTAACCGAGCAGGGCCGCACTGTCCAGTATTTTGAACGTGCGCGGCTCGAACTCTGGCCGGAAAATGCCGGGTCGGAATGGGTGATCCAGGGTACGTTGCTTGGCAACTGGAAAGCCGAACGGATCAACCACCTGCCGGCATTCCAGCCGTTGCCGGAGAGCGAACAAAGCACCGACGACCGCTGGGTCTTCCCGGAAACCCGTCACTCCCTGACCGGGGGCTTCTTCGAATACTGGCAGGAAAATGGCGCGGTCCACGTCTTTGGCTATCCGATCTCGGAAGAGTTCGAAGAGGGCGACTACAACGTCCAATACTTCGAGCGCGCACGCATGGAGTGGCATCCGGAAAACATCGGAACGCCCTATGTCGTGTTGCTCGGCCATCTCGGGCATGAATATGCCGAAGTCAACCGGGTTAACAGGAACGCCGTCGACATCCACAACGATGCCGTTCGCTACGACGCCGGCGTCTTCTCCGCCCAGTGGAACAACGTCATCCGCACCCACAGCGGCGGCTGGATGGGCTTTATTTCGACCGATGCAGTAGGCATGCGGCACGAACCGAGAGTGGATGCCAGCCGCGACGGTGTGCTCTACAACCGCTTTCCGATGACCATCCACCGGCTGGTCCGGGGTGAACTGACCGACGGTATCGATCTCTGGTATCACCTGGAAGATGGAACCTACATTTCAGCAGCCTATGTTGATCCGCTGGTTGCGCCAGCACCGCCGCAGACCTACGGCGGCACCTGGATCGACGTCAACCTCACCAGTTTCTGGGCTGTTGCCTATGAGAACGGCACACCAGTCTTCGCAGCGATCATCACCGCCGGCCGGGGTGACCGCACGCCGAAGGGCGTCT
>CAZRNC010000478.1:0-599 GCA_964601285.1 uncultured Thermomicrobiales bacterium
ACTACGCCGGCACCGATTACGATTGCGTCCATTAGTGATCTCCCTGCGATGGTTCCGATTCAGCGAGATCTATCATAGCGCCCGCTGCGCACCGGTTACTCTTCTGAGCGCAATGCGGCAGTCCAATCTCCACTGGTACCAACTCATCCAGGATCGTCGAATGTAGACAGGGAAGAACGATGTTTAGATTGTCATCCTGAGTACCGGACCACAGGGGATCTGACACCCGTACGGGAGAGGCGTGGCCTCTCCCTCGGATCGGAACGATCCGCCGGTTTGTTGAAGCGGCGTGGTGGTTGAGCAAGCGCGCTGACGCGCGAAGGGAGAGGCATCGCCTCTCCCGTACGACAGCTTCCCTGTGGACTGTTACTGAGCGAAGTCGAAGGATGACAAAGAGAGAGGCTCGGGGTGACAGATAAACCGGCAGGTACAAGCCAACACTGGAAGTAGTTGTACAGGTTCACACAATCACCTACGCCCCTTCCCGCTCCTCAAGCCACTCGCGACGGGTGAAGTCGACAATCGTGGACCAGCGGCGGTAGGCGGTGCGGCGGGGGATGCCGGTGGCGAGGGCGATCTCCGGGACGGTGCGGTCGGCG
>CAZRNC010000478.1:609-1068 GCA_964601285.1 uncultured Thermomicrobiales bacterium
CGGGAGGATGGCAAGCCTGCCGGGTATCTCTACTATTTTCTGGCCGTCTACCGGCTCTGGCTGAGTCGCCGGGTTACCCGGCTGCTCCGGCGTGGGTATCCGCCGGAAGCGTCGTTGCCGGACGATCAGGAGCGTGTGGAGGATAGCGATACCCACGAATCGGATGCCATCGTCATCAACCTGCTCGACCGGGTCCGGGACGGTGCGGTCGGCGACCAGGCGTAAGTGGAGCATCTCGCCCGCCTGATCGCCCAGCCTGCTCCGGACCCGGTCGAGCAGGTTGATGACGATGGCATCCGATTCATGGGTATCGCTATCCGCCACATGCTCCTGATCGTCCGGTAGCGAAGCTTCCAGCGGATACCCACGCCGGAGCAACCGGGTGACCCGGCGACTCAGCCAGAGCCGGTAGATGGCCAGGAAATAATAGAGATAGCCTGCCGGGCTGCCATCCTCCCA
>CAZRNC010000478.1:1078-2471 GCA_964601285.1 uncultured Thermomicrobiales bacterium
CGCGGGCGCCAGCGGTTGATCGTGTCCAGAAAGGTCAGCCAGGCCTCCTGCAACACATCGCCATACTCCCAGATGCCCAGCGACCAGTGGCGAAACCGGCGGGCGAACCGCTCGATTTTGGCCGCCAGCAGGGTCAGCAGTTCATCACGGGCTACCGGATCGGTACGACCATCCAGCGCCAGCCGGGAGAGCCGCAGATCCAGTTCCGGGGTCACTTCAAAATCACCGAGCGAATCAGGGACAAGGGTGTCAATCCAGTGCTGACACATGGGCTTCCTCCACAATCCCGGCGTGGGCCGGGTATTGTGGCGCTGTTGCGCTCGCAAGTGAGTCAGCATTGGTTGCTGTTGTGAGGGGGATTGGCCGGCGGAAGGTCTACTCCCAGCCGGCTCCGGGGTCCGGCTGAAACACCGGCATCTGGACATCATCGTCGCCGGTAGCAGGACGGAGATCCAGCACATGCTGGGCGCCGCAACGCGGGCAGGTGGCCTGCACACAGCGGGACGCCATGAAGTAGAAACGGTCGCGCACCTTGATCTCGATCTGACCGTCGGTGGTATAGCGTGCCAGCAGAATTGGCGGATCACCGCACCGGCACTCCCAACGGTGGAACGGCTCTCGTTTTTGCCGAATCATCGTGTCACCTCCCTTCCTTCATGAACGACCGTGCCCGGTGTGCTGGTCATGAACCCTGCCTGCGTCACCACAGACGAACCGTGCCGCGCGGCCAGTCCATCCAGTGCCCGGTTCAACCGCCGGGTGCGTTCGGAACGGTCGTTGAACAGATCAAGCTGCATAACCGGCTCACTCAACCGGGAGAGCCGGATGCCGACAAGCCGCACCGGATCGGAGCGCTTATGCAACAACTCCTCCAGCAACTCCCCGGCCACTGCGAAGATCTCCTGATGGGCATCGGTCGGCCGGGACAACGAACGTTGCCGGTTGACCGTCTCGAAATCGTTGTAGCGCAGCTTCAGCGTCACCACCCCGCAGGCCAGTCCCTGCCGGCGCAGATCGGCCCCGCTCTTCTCGGCCAGGCTGAACAGGGCCGCTCGCATCTCATCCAGCTTTCGCAGATCGCTGGAAAAGGTCCGCTCCCGGCCGATCGATTTGGCAGGGTCGCGGTCGCTGCGAACCGGCTTCGCATACTGGCCAAGCGCCCGCTGCCGCAACCGTTCAGCATGCCGGCCGGCGACCGCCTGCAACAGCGCATCCGACGCCCCGGCAAGCTGGCCAAGCGTCTCGATGCCATGCGCCCGCAAGGTCGCGCTCGCCTTGGGGCCGATGCCAGGCATCCGGTCGATCGAAAGCGGGGCCAGCATCTCTGCCTCGGTCCCGTGCGGCACGATTCGCAGCCCGTCCGGCTTGTCCAGATCGGACGCGATCTTGGCCA
>CAZRNC010000479.1:0-2466 GCA_964601285.1 uncultured Thermomicrobiales bacterium
TCACCAGTAACAACATTCAGGCAAGGATACATTCCATACGCCAGATAGACGTAGATCAGCCCCGCCCGCTCACGCATGATCCGTGCCCCGCCATTTGGTTTGAATGCCGCATGTGATGCAGGGTCTTCCGGCCCCCCGTAGGCTTCGGTTTCGATAATCAGCGCGTTGAACGTTTGCTCTCCACGCTGGACGACCAGCGTCCGGCCGACGAGGTTGCGTGCGACCTCATCAACCGGACGCCGGAAGTCCTCAAGTTCGAGGAATGCCAAGTCGCTAACCTAGTTCACCCAGCCGCGACTGAAGCAGGTCGCGACGGGATTCCGCGTCAGAGAGCCGTTTGCGCTGCACGTCAACGACGTTTGCCGGCGCTCGGGAGATGAACTGCTCGTTGGCCAACATGCCGTTTGCGCGACCAATCTCGGCCACACACTCTTCGATCTCCTTCTGCAAACGTGTCCGCTCAGCCTCGACATCGACCAGACCGGCCAGCGGCAGATAGATCGAGACACCGCCGGCAACGATTGCCACGCTTCCGTCAGGCGCTTCCGGTGTGCCATCTCGCAATTCGACAGCATCCGGATCGGTTCGTGCCAGGAAGTGGAACTCCTGCAACGACGACTCGAACGCGCCCCTCAGACTGCCCGGATAGATAACTGCCGGGATGCGTCGCGACGGCTCGACCTGCTGCTCGGCGCGGACATTCCGGACCAGGCGGATCGACTCCTTGATCTGTTCGAACTGCATTGCGTCGTCCGGATACGCCGGCAAGGCTTCCGGCCAGGGCGCGACGATCAGCGCTTCTCCGCCATGCGGCAATTGCTGCCAAAGCTCTTCCGTCACAAACGGCATGAACGGATGGAGCAACCGCAGGGCCTGCTCCAGCACATATGCCAACGTCTGCTGAGCAGCAGGATCGACCTGACCTTCACGCAGTCTGACCTTGGCTGCTTCGATGTACCAATCACAAAACTCTGACCAGAGGAACTCGTAAAGCTGCCGTCCGGCTTCGTGGAGCTGATACTGTTCGATCGAACGGGTGACGCTTCGGGCCGTCTCTTCCAGTTCCGAGACGATCCACTTGTCGACCAGCGCCATCGAACTCGCTTCCGGGGCCGACGGGGATCCGTCAGCATCCCGGGTTATCGTTGCGCCGTCCAGCGCATTCAACACAAACTTCGTGGCGTTATAGATCTTGTTGGCAAAGTTGCGGTTCGCCTCAACCCGGTTGATCGACAGCTTCAGGTCGGTACCTGGACCGGACGCGGTAATCAGTGCAAACCGCAACGCATCGGTCCCGTACTGTGCCGTGATCAACGTCGGGTCGAGCACATTTCCCTTGGTCTTGCTCATCCGTTCGCCATTCTCATCGCGGACGGTTCCGTGGATGTAGACAGTATGGAACGGGGCTTCATCCATGAACTTCAAGCCAAAGAAGATCATCCGGGCAACCCAGAAGAAGATGATCTCGGCGCCGGTCTCCATCACATGGCCCGGATAGAACCGTTTCAGGTCGGCGGTCTCCTGCGGCCAGCCGATCATCGAGAACGGCCATAGCCCGGACGAGAACCAGGTATCGAGGACATCCTCATCTTGTTTGAGGTCTCTCGAACCACATTCCGGACACGTCGTCATCACCTCTTCGGTGCTGGAAAACTCATGGTTGCACGATTGGCAATACCAGACCGGGATGCGGTGTCCCCACCAAAGCTGGCGCGAAATGCACCAGTCGTGGATGTTCTCCATCCAGTTCAGATAGACGCCGGTAAACCGTTCTGGCACGAACTTGATCGTGCCGTCTTTCACCACTTCAATGGCAGGCTCAGCAAGCGGCTTCATGCTGACGAACCACTGCTTGGAGATCAGCGGTTCGACGATCGTCTCGCAGCGTTCACAGGTTCCGACGGAGTGGCGATACGGTTCTATCCTGATCATTGCACCATCAGCATCGAGTCGCTCAACAACGCCAGTTCGCGCTTCTGCGGTCGCGATACCGGCAAATGGACCGGCATTGCCGTTCATCGTGCCGTCCTGGTTCATCACTGTGATGAATTCAAGGCTGTGCCGGCGTCCCATCTCGAAGTCGTTCGGATCGTGTGCCGGTGTCACCTTGACAGCACCGGAGCCAAATTCCGGATCGACAGCCTCATCGGCAATGATCGGAATCAAGCGGTCCATGATCGGTAGCCGCACCGACTTGCCGATCAATCCGCCATAGCGTTCATCTTCCGGATGCACCGCGACCGCAGTATCACCCAGCATCGTCTCCGGGCGAGTCGTTGCCACCTCGATGAAGCCGCTGCCATCCTCGAGCGGGTAACGCAGGTGCCAAAGACTCGTGTCCTTATCGCGATGGATCACTTCCAGATCGGAAAGCGCGGTCATACAGCGCGGACACCAGGAGATCAGGCGCTCGCCACGATAGATGAGGCCTTCATCGTAGAGCTGTTTGAATGCCGTACGCACAGC
>CAZRNC010000480.1:0-2465 GCA_964601285.1 uncultured Thermomicrobiales bacterium
CGCGACCGTATCCTCAATGGCAACGAAAGTGACATCGACGACGACCTGCTGAACATGGACATTGAGGACATGGACGAACCAACCAGGGTCATGCTCCTCGAACTCCTCACCAACGACCACCTCCGCGACCAGGACCCTTCGCACCGCGAATCGGCTTGACGGTGCTCACAAACCGCTTGTCACCAGGAACGGGTATACTGTACGTACACTCACTGGCGGACGTGAAGTACGGAGCAGCAAGCCATGGAAACCACAATCTCCGACGCGCACCGGCGGTTCATCGATGAAGACCTGAACCTCTCACCTCGATCCCGGCGCACTTATGACTATTCAATTCGAAAGTTTCTTGACCACGTCACCAGAGACTACGGCATCGACCCGGCCATCGCTCCAGTCACCGATCTGGAAATCGAGCATGTAACGTCGTTTCTGAACGCCGAGATGCCGGATGACCTGCGTTCGCCGGAAGATATCTCCCGCATGCGGACACTCCAAACCCAGCTGGCCGCCGTTCGCAAGTGGTACTCCTACCTGGCCGCGTTCGACTTCCACCCCGACCTGCCCAACGACAAACTCAAGACCCGGGTGAACGGCATCATGCCTCGCTTTACTCCACCACCACCTGACATCTATCTCAAAGACCTTGAGACGATCGTCAAACATGTCCAGAGCTTGCCGAAAGAGGAGAAACCCGCCCAGGACCTGCGACGGTTGAAGATCCAGGCGATGATCCCGTTCATGTATCGAACCGGTGTTCGCGTGTCGGAACTCTGTGCGCTGCGACGGCGTGACATCGATCTGGTAAACGGGACGGCCTCGATCTATCGCGCAAAGGGCGGTAAGAGCCGAACGGTCCTGTTTGATTCGGAAACTGCCGAGGGGCTGATGCGTTACTGGACCGCACGTGGTGACGGTGGACGAGGAACCGGGGCGTTCCCGGCATTTTCCGGCAGAGACAAACCAGGCACACCAGGGAACCAGATTGCACCCCGAACCGTAGAACATATTGTGGCTCAATTGTGTGTGGCGGCTGGCGTTGAGGCAGAGATCACACCCCACTCCTTCCGCCATGGCCTTGCGTCGGAGCTTGTACGCCGGAGAGTTCGTGAATCAACAGTCCAGACCCTGCTCGGGCACGCATCCCCGGCAACAACCCGTATCTACGTTCACCAGTCCGCCCTGGAAGTTTCTGATGAGTACCAGGAAGCGTTCGGTGAATACCGCCGGCCGCTGGGGAGCTAACCGCTCCCCGGTCAAACTGGTCGTGCTGCTTGTGCTGGCCGGCCTGCTCATTTCGTCATGCTCCGCCGGCGGACAGTTTGACGCCCAGCCCACGCAAACGCCTATCCCGGAAGTTGCTGAATCACCGACTCCAACCGATCTGCCATTCGCCGGGACCCAGACTGCTGAATCCGCTGATACCTCCCTGGTGATCGAACGAGTGGTCCTCACCACATCGATTAATGAGGACGGTGCGCCGATCAACGAAGTTTCCGTGCTGTCACAGGAGCAACAGAATATCTACCTGGCGGTCCGGGCACGTCATGTGCCGGCCAACTCCCGCTTCCAGGCGATCTGGTTTGAAGGTGAAGAGGTCATTGGCCAGAGCGACGCAATCGTCGAGGGTGGTAACGACCAGACGCTCTGGGTGTCGCTCCGCTTCCGACCGATCGCCCAATTGAACCCTGCCTCGCAACACAGTGTTGAACTGATCGTCAACGACCGTCCAGTTAACTCCTATGCCTTCCGGGTCGGCGTTGGCAATCCTGAAGACATCATCGCCGAGGCGGCCCTGACGCTGGAAGTCGACGATGCGGGCAGGCCGATTGACGAAACCAGACGCTTCGACCGGCAATCGAGCCAGATCAGACTGGCTACCCGGATATCCAACATGGTCGACCCGAGTGGCATGATCTTCACCGCCCACTGGTTGCGGGGCGACATTCTCCTCTTTCAGGGACCGCCAGATGAGGCCCAACCTGATGCATCGAACCGCAACATGGTGTTCACCTACAACCCGGAACCGGGTTTAGTCACCGGGAGTCACCGGGTTGAGTTGCGGCTGAATGGCACGATCATCGGGGAATATCGCTTTGAGGTCGTCGATGGAACAACTTCCGGAGACGAAACCCCGGTGGTCCAACCGACCGCTACGCCAGTCGCGGATCAGGTAGATCTTGTCTCCATCGTCGTCGCTGAATCGGTGAACCAGCAGACATCTGCTCCGGACTTCGCAATCCAGCGGCTCGAGGTCTGGCAGACACAGGTTGTTCATCTGTATATCGCGCTCGAGCTGGAACATCTGGATTCAAACAACACCGTCGAAATCATCACCAGCATCGGCAACAGCGTGCTCGAGCGAATTTCCGTCCCAGGAGGAACAGTCGAACGTGGATGGCTGGCAGTACAGATCGAGTTCCGCGCGCCGGACGTCCAAAACCGTGAAGTGACCTACGAAATCAACG
>CAZRNC010000481.1:0-2459 GCA_964601285.1 uncultured Thermomicrobiales bacterium
GAAGCGCGCCAATCTAGTACTGTCATCTCGACCGAAGCGGAGAGATCTCGACAGACCAACCTGAACATGTGCAGATCCTGTTTGTCGGACGAATACGAGACCCCGTCCCGTTCGTCAGCACGCCGATCACTGCCGAATGGCACGTGTCGAGATCTCTCCATTCCGCGCAGCCTGCCCTGAGCGAAGTCGAATGGGCTCCAGTCGAGATGACGATGTAGAAAGATCGCTGCATTCACTTAACTCGAAGCCAATAGGCGACTTGAACTCGCTGTTGTCTGGATCCAAGTGTGGATTGTGCATACCAGCAGGAAGAAGGGTTAGGCTGATCAGACTACTTCAGCTCCGCAGATACGCCAGCACGGCGAGGACGCGGCGGTGCTGGCTGGTGGTGGATTCGAGGCCGAGTTTGCCGAAGATGTTGGTGATGTGTTTCTCGACGGTTCCTTCGCCGATGAAGAGCTGCTCGGCGATGGCGGTGTTGGAGTGGCCCTCGGCCATCGCTGCCAGGACTTCCTGTTCGCGGTTGGTGAGGTCTGTAAGGAGATCGTTCCGCCTGCGACGAGCCACGAGCTGGGCGATAACCTCCGGATCGAGAGCCGTGCCGCCATTCGCTACCCGAACGACTGTTGCCAGGAACTCGGAGACGTCAGCTATACGGTCTTTCAGCAGATAGCCAACCGACCCGGTGCCGGATTCCAGCAGCTCACCGGCATATTCGGCCTCGACATACTGAGAGAGAATCAGGATAGGTGTGTCCGGAACCAGCGTCCGTGCCTCAATGGCCGCGCGTACGCCCTCATCGCGGAACGTAGGCGGCATCCGGACATCGACGATCGAAACATCCGGTTTGTGATCGAGGACTGCCTGGATGAAATCGGGGCCGGTCTCTACCTTTTCGACAACAGAATGCCCGGCATCGTTCAGAAGCCGGGCAATACCTTCACGCAGAAGAACAGCGTCTTCGGCGATTACAACTCGTAGGGCAGTTCGACCAGTATTCGCGTCGGGCCTCCAGACGGGCTGCTGACGGACAGGCTGCCATCGATTGCTGTTGCCCGGTCGCGCATGCCGCGAAGTCCTGTGCCGAGTGTTGCATCTGCGCCACCCGAGCCATTATCAACAATCTCTATCCGCAGTATAGCGCCATTCTGGCGGACATTAACACTGGCATGTGTTGCATTACTGTGACGCGAGATGTTGGTTAGCGCCTCGGCGATGATGAAGTAGGCGGTCGATTCAATCCGTTCCGGCGGACGAGCATCCAGGTGAACCGAAACTGCAACCGGTACCGTCGAACTGGCCGCCAGCGAAGAGACTGCCGCATCAAGTCCACGATCGGTCAGCACCGCTGGATGGATGCCGCGGGCCAGGTTTCGAATCTCGGCCATCGCCAGCTTTGCGCCCTCATGGGCCTCGATGATCAACTCACGAGTTGCTTCAGGGTCGGAATCAAATTTCTCCCGGGCCATGCCAAGATCCATCGATAGCTTCACCAAGCGTTGCTGTGCGCCATCATGCAGGTCGCGTTCGATCCGGCGCAGGTCGCTCACGGAAGAGTCCATCGCCGTTGCCCGGCGCTCGGTAAGCTCGCCAACGCGGCGAGTCAATTCTTCCAGGCTTGTTCCAAGCAGATTCCGGGCCAGCCAGGCATGAGCACGGCCAACACCAACCAGCACATAGGGAAGCAACAGCAAGAAGGGGAGGCCAAGCATCGCGAAGAGCATCGCTACCGGCATCGAGGTGACGGTGTAACCGAAGACCACCGCGTCGTTACTGTCAATCGAATACCAAAGCGGCAGCGTCAACAGTGTGAACGGAATAGTGATTGCCACCGTCGCAACGACAAGCTGGGCAATGCCGATCGGGAAGAGCAACAGCAGGTAGATCAGATCCTGCCAGACATACTTGTCGGTAAAGCGCACCCGGAATCGCTGGAACCAGGAGCCTTCCGGCAGCGGCATGTATGGCTCGGGAATCTCCTCGCCGAGCAGCGACTTCACACGCGAGCGGTCCAGCCGCGCACCGAGCGTCCAGGATGCAAAGGCCAGCAGCAAGAGCGGCAGGCCGATCAGGGTGATCAGAGTCGCAAAGCCGGTGGAGAGCAACGTCACCAACCAGACAAACCAGAAAACCCCCAGCACAAAGCTGGAGAACATGAACACCAACGCCAACCATGGCTCCCGCGAGAAAAACGTTCGTAGCGGGTTTCGTAGCGGCGCCCGAAAAGGATTTGGCTGTTCCGCAGCCATCGTTTGAGCAGACATCTCCAGGCTTCCTTACCTTCGGGTGGACGTCGTTGTCCACACCAGTCGATCATTCACTCTATGTATGATGGATGAAACGGCAGTTCTCAACAATGCGGCAGACTGCCAGTTTCAGGGTAGGGCTATCCCTACCGCCGTAATACAACTCTATTGGAGGATGGTCATGAACAGCCCATCGGACAATACCCCACCAGA
>CAZRNC010000482.1:0-2453 GCA_964601285.1 uncultured Thermomicrobiales bacterium
CGTTCACGGTCCGGCAATCTCGCAAGCAGTTCCATCATCCGGACCGAATGTTCACTCATCGTCACGCTCGCCTCCAGCCGCAAAGTGTATCGCTTGCAGCACTCCACCATCTCGTAGACGTAGCTGCGCAATTCATGTAATGACGACCCGATCTGACCTTTCCTTATACTGGGGAGCATGACTTCGTTGTGAAGGGTTCCCCATGAACATCGTTTCGCTACTGCCGGCCACAACCGAGATCGTCTATGCCCTGGGGCTTGGTGACCAGTTGGCCGGGGTGAGCCATCTATGTGATTTCCCGGACGCTGCCAGCACGAAGCCGCAGGTGACCAGGGGTAGTGAACTGGATGAGGCGCTGCTGGCGTCGCTGGCGCCGGAGCTGATTCTGACTGCCGAATTGGGCGAGGATCCGGTCGTTGCCTACGATACGGTTATCGAGGTGGCCGCACGCCTGCCGGGCAGTCCACGGGTGGCGGCGTTCGATCCTGATTCAATCGAGACGATGTTCCAGGCGATCCACGACATCTCCTGGCTGGCTTCACATCCGGAGCGTGGTCGTGACCTGGTGGCATCACTCCAGGAGCGGCTGGATGATCTGGCAAACCGGCTGGAAGGCGTTGCGCCGAAACGGGTGCTCTGCATACGTGGCGCAGAGGATTCGGCGGTGGCCGAGGGCTGGGTTCCGGAGATGGTCTGGCGGGCCGGCGGGATTGCTGTGTGGGAAGGCTCGGATATCATCGTGGTGATACCGCGTGAGCATGAGCCTCAACGCGGAACCACTCCTTCCGGCAGAATCCACTTCACCGAGCAACCTGTGCTCTTTACCCGTCCCGGTCCGCGGTTGATCGACGGCATCGAGACGCTGGCAGCGGTGTTGTATCCGGAGCGTGTGGATTAGAGCCTGCGACGATCGCGGGTTTCCAGGGTGACACGGGTCTCTTCGCTCCAGACATCCGAAGGGCTGAAACGCTCCATCGTGATCGCATAGGCGGTAGAGATCGCCCGGATCAGAACTGACCACAACATTATGACAGCAAGAAATTGCAGCAACAGCTCGGGAAGATTGCTGTTCACGTTGGAATGTACTCCTACCGGGAAAAGAACCAGGACAGCCGGTCGGCCGTCCACCACCTACCAGTACAGACTCTATCGGCTGCAGCATCGGATTCCAAGGGGCCTCAAGTCCTGACCGTGAGGCACAACCTTACCGAAGGAACCATGCGTCAAAGTACCGAGCGGTGGGCTATTCCGGGACGCTGGGTGGGTCGTCGACCGGATTCGGCGGACTGATCCGGGCAAGAAGCAACCAGAGGACACGATCCCAGGATAGTACATAGTGAACGAGCACCAGCACGGTAAAGATCACGCCGGCCAGTTCGGCACGGCTGTTTCCCTGGGCAGTGAAGAGCGCCACAATGGCCAACCCGAAGAAGGTCATCTCCAGCGACAGCCGGATGATGCCATGCACCGGAACGGGGGCATGCTGTTTTGCGGTGGTATCGCCGGGTGTACGGAACACTCCCCAGATGATCGCCGCCACCACCGGCAACCCGATCGCCAGCGGCCAGCGCCAGGGATCGCCCCACGCCCAGCCCCACCAGGCAAACGCCGCCAGCGCGGCAATCTCCAGCAGAAAGCGGAAACCCAGATTCAACGGATGCATCGACACAGGTTGGGGCGCTCCTTTTTGGACACTATGATACTTTTCGCTCGAAACGTATCATAAGGAAATCCATATTGTACTTTCCGATCATAAGCCGTAGACACGTTGCGTTGCCCCGATCTGATGTCTCCGCGATTGTCGCCATCCCCGTACGGGAGAGGCCATGCCTCTCCCTTGGCGCGTGAGCGCCACCTCAATTGATCCAGCAAGCATTAGACAGGGAACCGGACCGTGCTGGCACGGGGAGAGGCATGGCCTCTCCCGTACGAATACCGTTGTTCATTCTTATCGAGACGGCTGATGCCGCTGGCGATGCCTCACTGAAAACGTTCCCGAAACAAACTGACACGTTTCTGTAACGCACATTGTGACAAAGGTCACACGCCTGAGGTGGGCGCTGCCATACCGTGTAGGTAACGGCGGGTTCGCCTCATTTGCCCGTACCAGGCATTTCCAGTGAACAGGCGAACTTCGCGCGGAGCAATGTGAATGGGCCGGGGTGACATGTCGCTCCGGGGAGACGCGAAGGGAGCCAGGTCATGACAGATGGATTGGACGAGAAACGCCTTAACCGGCGGTCAGTCTTGAAAGGCGCCGGGGCGCTGGCAGTAGGTGTGCCAGTGGCCGGCGGATTGCTGGCCGCATGTGGACCGTTTGGCGACGACGATGACAATGGCAGCAATGGCACCAGCAACGGTACGTCCGGCATTCCGGCCTCGGCCATGGCAATCGCCGAAGAACGCGGGCTGACTCCGGACGACATCACCCGGGCGATCAAGACCTACACCCC
>CAZRNC010000483.1:0-2448 GCA_964601285.1 uncultured Thermomicrobiales bacterium
ACGCCGGCCTGATCGAACAGGAAGTCATCGACCTCATCGCCGAGTTCGACGTCACCCGCTGTGTGGTCTATCGCTAACCCGACGTGGCTTACCAACCAACTCGTTTCGCCGACCCGCGCTTCTCTAACCGTCATCCCGAGCGAAGTCGAGGGACCTCGACCCTCGAAGCTTGACTGCACTGGGAAAAGCCCGACCCACGAGGTCCCTCGGCTTCGCTCGGGATGACGAAATGGGTTAGTCGGGGAGCACCAGGAACGCGAATGATCGCTAGCCCTGCTCTGCCGGTAATCGGCCAGTGAACACGGCACCACCGTCTGGTGTGTTACCGGCTTCCAGCTCGCCGCCGTTGGCGCGGATGATCCGCCGGGCAATAGTTAGCCCCAACCCGGCACCACCGGTACGCCGGTTGCGCGAGGTTTCACCTCGAAATAGCGGAGTAAACAGATGCGGCAGGTCGGTTTCCGGGATGCCGTTGCCAGTGTCTGAAACGGTGAACAGCACCTCGTCAGCACTTCGCCGGCAGCCGGTTGTGATCGTTCCGCCGGCGGGTGTGTGGCGCAGCGCATTGTCCAGCAGATTCTCGATCGAACGCGCCAGCAGGTGACGATCACCAGACACCGGACACTCCGGCTCCAGCTGCACCTGCATCGTGACGCCCTTGGCCTCGGCCTGTGGCAGCATGCCATCAACCAGCGATTCCAGCAGTTCGTCGAGTTCCAGCCGCTCCCGTTCCGGCGTCTCTTCGAGATACTCCAGCCGGGTGTAGTCAAACAGGTCGGAGATCAACCGTTCCAGCGCGTCGGCTTTCTCCTGGGCAACAGCAAAGTAATGCCGCTGCTTCTCCGGCGTATCAGCGACACCAGTCTCCAGGCCCGCGAGATACCCCCGCAATGAAAAGAGCGGTGTCCGGAGATCATGGACGACCGCGCCGATCATCAGCCGGCGGTCCTGCTCCATCTCGGCTTGCTGTTCAAGCGATGCCTGCAAATCAGCGCTCATCGAGTTAATGGCAACGTTGAGTTCGTTCACTTCCCCGATGCGGGACGATGGCAGCACCACCTCAAGATTCCCGGCTGCTACCTGCCGGGCGGCCTGCCCCGCGGCCGAGAGCGGCTGGACAATCGTCTTGCCGACATAGAACCAAAGTGCAAACAGCAGGATCAGGAACGCGATCACACCAACAAAGATCACCCAAAAGACCGCTGACGGCGGACCAGTCATCTGGGGGCCGTACACCCGGAAGTGCAGATCGGGGTTTTCCGGCGACACAACGGAATCGACCGCCAGGTTCTGATCCCCTGATTCACCAGCCAGGGGATCGTTACCCGTTCGAAAGATGACCAACCCCTCTTCAAAAAGCTCCAGGGTCACCGAGGTATTGCCATACGTCCTGACCAGACCGGCTCGCCAATCAGCATCGGTCCACATCGACGACGAATCCTGGACCTCTTGAATAGCCTGTCCGCGCAAGTCGTGCGGCTGCTGGAACAACCAGGCCGCGACCGGGAACATTGCCAGCACTGGCAGGTGCCCCAGAATCAGCAGCCCCAGCAACAGCCAGCGCCGTAGCGGAAGCGTGCGGGGAGAACCGCTCACCGTGTTTCCCCTTCAAAGCGATAGCCAACACCCCAGACCGTCACAATGAACTCCGGGTTCGATGGGTCTACCTCGATCTTCTCCCGCAGCCTGCTGATATGCACGGTCAGCGTATGCCGGTCGCCATACTCGCCCCAGAAGCGCTCGAAGAGCTGTTCGCGGGTGAAAACCTGGCGTGGATGCTCGGCCAGCAGTTGGAGCAGGTCGAACTCGCGTGCCGTGAACTGGACAGCATCGCCGTCGACCAGCACATCGCGCGCACGGATGTCGATCTGCAGCCGGCCAAAGTCGAGCATGGCTGTTGCTTCTGCCGGTGTGCCGCGCTGGTACCGTCGCAATACTGCCCTGATCCGGGCGACGACTTCGGCCGGCGTTGCCGACTTGACGATGTAATCGTCCGCCCCCAGCCCCAACCCGCGTATCTTGTCGCTATCTTCCTGTTTGGCGCTCAGGAAAAGCACCGGCACATCGCCTTGCTCACGAATGGCCCGTAACACCTCGAACCCTGATTGGCCCGGCATCATGACATCCAGCAACACGCAATCTACCCGCTCGCGGGCAATCGCCCGGAGCGCTGTTGGTCCATCGCCGGCGGTGACCACCCGATAACCATCGGCCTCAAGGAAGTCCCGCATCAGGTTCACAATGTCATCTTCATCATCCACGACCAGCACGGCCGCCGGTTCTTCCATGATTGCTGTTCCCGTTCCGCCATTCCGAAGTATCACTCACGAGTTCGGCTTGCCCCGTTCACATCAAGTCAGGCGATCTTCACTGACGAGGGATCCAAGTCCAATTTGTCATCTCGACCGAAGTGGAGAGATCTCGTCCAACCAGCTTGATGCCGTATCG
>CAZRNC010000484.1:0-2436 GCA_964601285.1 uncultured Thermomicrobiales bacterium
GCCGTCATCGCCCTGGTCGTGGGCGGAGTCGTCTTCTCCCGGATGTTCCTCGACGGCGATGGGGCCGATGAACCCGGCGTTGCCGGCATTGAGTTGACCGATGAGTACGATGTCTATGTGCGCTCGGGAGGGATCATCTCTTCCGGCGGCACAACTGGCGCCTATTCATTTACTCCAATCGACCGTGAAACGCTTGAAGACCGTACCGATCTGCCGCAGGTCAGCGGGATTAACTTCATCAGTTCATCTGGTCAATCAACCGTGGCCAGGATTGAGTATCCCGATCAGATGCCAAATCCAGCGGACGGGGATCCTTCGGATGGTGTGAGGATCATCATCCTGGATGCTGAGACTGGTGAAGAACGGAACAATTTCCACGCACCGGCCTTCGTTCACATGGCACACCTGAGCCCTGATGGCAGCAGGGTGGCGGTGCAGACTGCGCTAACTCCCCCTGGCGAACAACTGCCAAACTGGTGGGTGCTTGATACCAGCAATGGAAGGGTTATCAGCACCATTGATGATGACTGGTCTGCCTGGCGAGAGAAACTGTTATTCAGCCCTGATGGCGACACGATCTACCGGGTGCTAACTGCCCAAGCAGACACTACCGATCTCATGCCGGTGCAGATCATCGCCTACGATGTCGCAACTGGAGACGAAACCAATCAACGGGGGTTCGATTCCATCCAGACGGGATTGGGCCAACTGGCTGGCGTGAACGAATCACCAGATGGTCGGACACTTGCTATTGCCCACGCCGACACCAGGACAGTCACCCTGATCAACCTCGAACGCCTAACCATCGAGCAATCGTTCGCGTTCTCCGATTCCAGCAATGAACCTGAACCATGGAGCGAAAATACGGACAGTACGTGGGTACAGATAGAAGCCGAGTTCTCGTTGGATGGCCGGTATCTCTACGTTTTCGGATCGTCATCGGAAGAACATTTCGGGCTGACCGCAGTTGACCTCGAGAACAGGAGGTTGGCTGCCAGATTTCTTGACAGATCCAGTATCACCAACATCGTCCCAGCGCCGGATGGCAAGAGCGTCTATGCTTCCCGAACCGGAGAATCTGGTGGGCCGGCGGTCACGATCTACCGCCTGGACTCCGAAACATTGGAAATCCTCGCCGAACGCGATTTCCCGGTATTCGGCGGCGTCATTATCAACCCGATCGTCTTGCCGGCAAATGGGCCAGATAGCCTCCTGGACGGAACTCCGCAAGACCCACTGGAATTCATCTTCGACTATCGAAGAGCACTCGAGGTCGACAACCTGGACGCCGCGAGGGGGATGTACGTTGAACCGTTCCGGGAGTTTAGCGATGAGGTACTGTTCGATGCGCAGTTGGGCCGGCCATTCAGCTGGGAGCCGGATGATTGGACCATCGAGCAGAACGAACAGTTTACCGTGGTACGGCTGAACAGCCGGCCGGATTATGCCTGGGTGCTCCGGCAGTCCGGAAGTGGGTGGTTGATCGATCCAGGGCTTGAGGCTCATTGGTATATGCAACGCCGGGAGAATGATGATTTCGACCGGTTCGAGGGACGCCAACGCATTCGGGTCGACCAGATGTCCGACCAGAACCCCGGAGACACCGGCATGCATGTTGGCATTTCGGTCAATGTGGTCGAGCTTCATCCTGACAACACGATGGACATCTCAATCGAATGGCGGGTGACCAACGCAGCAGCGGCCAGCTTCCCGCTAGAGGGACTCAGCTGGGCCGACGGCAATGAGCAGGGCGATGTCGAGGTCACCCGGGGAACTGTCCGGCTAACCGAAGACAGCGTCGAGTTCCCGATTCCGGCAGATTCGCTGATAACCACCTTCATTTACTCGGCAACACTCACCTTGCACGATGTCCCGGACAGTGGTGAGCTACGGCTGCACATGCCCTGGATCACCCTCACCAACGCTGCCGGCGAAGAGCGCACCACCTCGGCTATCCTCCACCTGCCGGTTGCCGACTATCCGCAGGCGGAATAGGCTGTCTTGTAGCGAACAATCGTCGTAGGGGCGTCTTGCATACGCCCGGCTGGACTGCCCTTACATTTGGGGGTGGTGAAGCGGGCGTATGCAAGCACCAGTACCAATTAATTCAGGATCATCGAACGTACACAGGGAAGAACGGCGCTTAGCTTGTCATCCTGAGCTTGTCGAAGGATCTCGAGCCTCGCAACTTTCCACGTGAAGGCAAGTCTCATGGCTCGAGATCCTTCGACAAGCTCAGGATGACAGATAAACTGGCATGTACAAGCCAAAACCGGAGTTAGTTGGTACTGGAGGCGTATGCAAGACGCCCCTGCTATCGCACCAGACATGTAGCCTGCAGCCCAAACCTGTCGCCACCGCTTTACCCACCATGCAACGAACCGTAGTCGCCGCCACTTGGTTACACTCTTTCGTGCAGATAGTCGTTTGACTGAT
>CAZRNC010000485.1:0-2400 GCA_964601285.1 uncultured Thermomicrobiales bacterium
TCTCCATCTTGAAGTAGCGTCCTTCGTGGCGGACAACCTTGCCGGTGAAGAGCTTCTGGATGATCTCGATCGCCTCAAACATCATCCTCGATCGGGTCCCGCCTTCCGGCCATTCGCCGCCGATGATGTGCTCGTTCAACGCTTCGCCGGCGCCGATGCCGACATAGGTTCGCCCCGGGTACATCGCCTCAAGCGTGGCAGATGCCTGGGCGACGATCGCCGGGTGGTAGCGGAAACTCGGACAGATCACGCCTGCACCGAAACGCTGGTTGGTGCGCTGGCCGAGCGCTGCCATAAAGGCGAAGCTGAACCCGCTCTGCCCCTGTTCGGGAACCCACGGATGAAAGTGGTCGGATGCCATAACCGTGCTGAAGCCGACCTTCTCGGCGGCCTCACAGTAGTCGAGCAGTTCAGTCGGTGTGAACTGCTCCATCATTGCTGCGTATCCGATTGCGACCAAGGTAGCCTTCCCTTCCTGGTGAACGGACGCGATTGTTGGGGTTCGTGCAACGAATAGTGTTTGTCATTCCGACGGTGGTGGAGGACGGATTCCTCCTTCGTCGGAATGACATGTTGCGGTCGGATCAGAATCCGTTGGCGATGACCTTGTCGATGCTGATGAGGATCGTCTGGCGCTCCTGGGTGCGGAAGTGGTCGTGGGCGCTCTCCGGCTGGTCCGGTTGATAGCGGCGACCCAGCGAGACAATGTCCTCGACGGCAACTTCCTGGTCGTCAATCGTTTCGACAACCCGTCCCTGAATGGTCAGGAACTTGTAGCCCTCTTCCAAACAGATCGACACCCGTGGATCGCGGGAGATGTTCTTTTCTTTCACCCGGCCCGGAACAGTGTTCATCATGATCTGGTTGTCGCGCAGTTCGTACCACATCACCGTCTGCTGGATGCGGCCATCTTCCATACTGGTTGCCAGCACAGCGAACCTTGGCTCTTCCAGAAATGCGCGTTGTGCATCAGTCAATGCCATATCGGGGATCTGTCCTCTCGTCGTGAATCGTTGCTTCTCTGGCACATCATAGCGCGATCTGCCTGCAAATTATTCCGGTAGGTTACTCGAGATCCATTGCTCGCAGCCGGGCGACCGAGAAGAGCAGTGCCAGAATTATCAGTACCGACACCGCGGCGAACGCCGAATAGACCTGGAGCGTATCGGAAATACGAACGTTGGGATCCGAAAGCAACCGGGCATAAATCGAATTGACATAGTGCTGGATGCTCAGCACTTTTGCTCCGGGGATGATCCGGGCGAGGGTGGTCTCCCAGATCAGGACGTAGATGATCCCGGAGAGCAGCGCCCGCGAGATGATCAGGCTCAGCGCCATGAAGAGCGCACCGTAGGCTGCGACTCCCACCAGCACCGCCAGGATCGCTGTTGCCAGGATGTCGACATCGTTCAGCATCTCACCCTGACTGGCGAGCGCCCAGACGGCGATCAGCCCGACAGCCAGCGAGAGCCAGGTCGTCTGGACGACAGCCGCATATTTCTCCAGGATGATCCGGAGTCTGCTGACCGGTTTCAGTACCAGATAGACCATCGTCCGGTCTTCGATTTCGTTGCCGAGGGCATTGGTCGCCAGGATCACGGTAGCCAGCGGCAGCATCGTCGGCACCACCAGTTCGCGGAAGATGCCGTCGAAAATAGCCCGTCCGCTGGAAGAGCTGCCGTCGATCAGGGCGATCAGGGCAAAGATCACCGGAACGGCCGAGAACAGCGCAACTACCCGGATCGCCTTGCCGCCGGCAAATTGCCGCAGCGTCAACACTGCAATCGGGAAGGTCATGAACACTCCGCGTGCGAGTCCAGTCATTTATCGCCCCACCACATAGGCGAAGACACTCGCCAGTGATTCATCAATCGCCGAGACTTCGTAGAGCCGGATGTTCTCCTGCCGGGCGATTGCCGGCACGGCGGTATAGAACGCGCGGACATCGGCAGTTTCGGCAATGAGCACCGGTTCGGAGCCGTTGCTGCCAACCTCAAGCCGGATGCCGACGGTGGCGGAGTTCTGCAACAGCGCTCCGGCCAGCCTGCGGGCATCGGCACAGCGAATCCGGACGCCACGGGCCTGCTCGTCCATCCGGTCGCGGATCGTCCGGAAATCACCGGCCGCAGCCAGCTTGCCGTTGACAATCACCAGAATCCGGTCTGCCACCCGTTCGACTTCATCCAGCACGTGCGAGGAGAGCAACACCGTCCGGCCCTGGTCGCCAAGCTTCCCGATCAGTTCCATCAGTCTGGCGCGCTGGAGCGGGTCGGTGCCGGTCAACGGTTCATCCATCAGGATGACTTTGGGATTGTGGACCAGTGCCGCTGCGATCTTGGCGCGTTGACGCATACCTTTGGAGAATCCGCCAATCGGCCGGTCGGCGTCTTTCGAAAGCTC
>CAZRNC010000486.1:0-2399 GCA_964601285.1 uncultured Thermomicrobiales bacterium
AGGGAGAGGCATCGCCTCTCCCGTACGACAGATCCCCTGTGGTCCGGTATTCAGGATGACAATCTGAACGTCGTTCGTCCCTGCATACATTCGAAGGTCCTCAATTTATTGGAACCGCAAGACCCGTCTACTCCCGCGGGGCCTCGCTGGCGCTCCATTCGAGGTCGGGGTCGATCGGGAAGAGCGGGCGCTGCAGGTGGCGGAAGGGCAGGCTTTCGTAGTCGACCGTGCTGGCGCCGGGGCTGGCGAGGTCGATGTTGTAGGCGACGATCGGGTCGAATGATGCCCGGTGCGCCTGGTTCGACTTCACCACGAGGATCTTCTTCTCGTCGAACACCACCCCGGCGCTCTTGAAGAAGTCGCGATCCTTGCCGCTGCGTCCAACCGAGAAGATCACGTCGATCTTGTCGCCAATCCGCAACACCACTCGCGGGCCGACATTCGCCTCGCGCCAGGCATCGCGGGTGACTTCCCGCCCCCAACCGCCGTGGGTCGGGCCGCAGATCATGTAGTTGCCATCGTCGATCGACTTCACCGTGCCGGTCACCTTGATCGGCTGGTAGAAGCGCTGGTCAACCGCTGCGCCGACCTCCATCTCGAGCGTCGCACCGACGCCGGCTTCCATGCCGGCCTTGACGACGTTCTCGTCGCGGATTGTCATGATGACATCCTTCGCGCCGAGCCGGATCAGACTCTCCAGGACAGCCGGACTGTCGGCCGCGCAGGAACTGCCGGGATCGTCGCCAAGGTCAACCAGCACCACCGGCTTATCCTCGTTGCTCTCCATCGCCATCTTGACGCCATCGTCGATGCTGTAAATCGGGCGGACATCGACGATCTGCTGGCGCTTATCCCAGGTCTGCTGGGCCATCTCGCGGCCGATCTTCTCGGCAAGTTCCGGATCGTTGTCGGTCGTCACGACGATTGACATGCGCGATTCCGGAGTGTCGGCGTAGCCGTAGCCACCCTGAACGGTGATGTTGATCACGCCCGGTGTGCGCTCCAGGGCCTCGCGTGCCAGATTCAACTGGTACATCGGCAGGCTTTCCTCTTCATCGCCAACGTGCGACCAGGTGCTCTGGCCAATGTTCGGGCCGATGATCGGGATGTGGGTGACGCGGGTGACCGGGTTGATCTTGCCATCGAGCGTGTCCAGCATACATTTGCCGGCTTCGAGTCCGCGCTCGTAGCCATCAATATGCGGGTTGGTGTCGTTCGGAAAAGCTGCTGCCAGCTGGCGACATTCGGCGTGGCTCATGATGTTGTGGAAGTCATAGGTCGCCACGAACGGGATACCGTCGCCGACAACCTCACGCACCCGGCGCATCAGTTCGCCCTCGGCGTCGGTGTAGGGGTCCTCGGCAGCCATCGCGCCGTGCAGAGAGTAGAACACGCCGTCGATCTGGCCGGCCTCGCGAATGCCATCAACGATCCTGCCGACATAGTGGTCGTAAACATCGGCGTGGATCAGCCCACCGTGGATGAACCGCACTTCAAGGATCGGGACCAGTTCGATATCGTCGCGGGTCGCCGCTTCAATGAATCCGCCGATGAAGTTCTTCGGGTGGGCATTGTCGATAATCTCCTGCCCCTCGTTGACCCTTCCATCGGGCTTGTCGTTGTGCTCCAGGGCAAAGGTGTTGGTCTCATGCACCAGACCAACGATTGCTACACGTTTCACCGGAGTGACCTCTTTCTTGCTCATATCCTGTCGGTGTCGGGTGACCAGGAAAACTCCCGGTCGATGGGGTAGAGGGGTCGCTGAATGTGCCGGTAGGGCAGGCTGGCGTAATCAACGGTGCTGGCGCCGGGGCTGGCGAGGTCGATGTTGCCGGCGACAAGCGGGTCAAACGATGCCCGGTGCGCCTGGTTCGACTTCACCACCAGAATCTTCTTCTCATCGAAGACGATGCCGGCACTCTTGAAGAAATCCCGGTCCTTGCCAATACGACCGGCGCTGAATGGCCCTCCTTCTCCGATGAAAATCACATCAATCCTGTTGGCCAGTCGGATCACCGCACGCGGCCCGGCGTCAAACTCCTGCCAGGCGTCGCGGGTGATCTCCCGGCCCCAACCGCCATGCATCGGGCCGCAAACCATGTATTTGCCATCATCCAGAAACCGCACTGTGCCCTGAATCCGGACCGGCTGGTAGAAGCGCTGGTCAATCGACGCACCGACTTCAAGCTCCAACGTTGCGCCGATCCCCGCTTCCATCGCTGCGGCAACGGCGTTGGCATCGCGAATCGAAAGCGCACAATCACTCGCACCAAGCCGGATCAGACTCTCAAGCACCGCCGGGCTATCTGCTGTGCAGGAACTTCCCGGGTCATCGCCCAGATCGACCAGCATGACCGGCTTGTCGGCAGTGCTGGCCATCGCCATCCGAACGCCCTCGT
>CAZRNC010000487.1:0-2384 GCA_964601285.1 uncultured Thermomicrobiales bacterium
CATTCCCGGCGCTCCAGCTTGAACGGGCCGGTGTGACCGTCAACGTCCTGCCGGATACCACCGAATCCCGCCAGGCGTTTGAACTGGTTGAGCGTCAGTTTGGCCCCGGATATGCTGCTCCGCTCTTCATCGTCCTCGAAGCTGCCGAGGAGGGCGGCATCTGGCAGCCGGACCTGATGGAAGACATTTACCGCATCCACAACGAAATCGCAGCAGACCCGAGAGTCGAGGAAGTCCAGTCGCTGGCGAGCCTCATCCCGAACTCATCCCCGGCATTTATGCGTTCGCTCTCGCCGGTGACACTTGCCGCCAACGCCGACCGCCAGCGCAACGCCAACCGGCTATCCAACCTCGACGGAGCAAACACCACGACGGTCGTGATCGTCTACCCGCGTGAAGGTGAAACCCACAAGGACACCGTCGCGCTGATGCTCGACCTGCGCGACCGTGCCCCGGCATGGTCCACCAGCCACCCCGGAACCCGGTTGCTGGTTGGTGGCGCTGCCGCCCAGCACTACGACTTCGACACCGTTGTCTACGACCAGTTCCCGATCCTGCTCGGACTCAGCCTGCTGGTGACATATGTGATCCTGATGCTCTTTTTCCACTCGCTGATCCTGCCGCTCAAGGCGATCATTCTGAACCTGATCGGCCTCGGCGCGAGCTACGGTGTGCTGGTGATGGTCTTCCAGTTTGGCTGGGGGGATTCGCTGCTCGGGTTTGAATCGAGCGGTGCAGTCCTGAGCTACACGCCGGTGCTGGTCTTCTCGATCCTCTTCGGCCTGAGTACCGACTACGAGGTGTTCGTCCTCAGCCGTGTCCGTGAGTACTACCACCAGGGCATGTCCAACGAGGACGCCGTCGCCCGCGGCATCGCCCGCACCGGACGAGTCATCACCGCCGCAGGACTGGTGATGATCGTCGTCTTCGGGTCGTTCGCCTTCACCGGAGTGCTGGTCATCAAGGAGATCGGCTTCGTCCTGGCAGTTGCCGTGTTGCTCGACATGACGCTCGTCCGGATGGTCCTGGTTCCGGCATCAATGAAATTGATGGAAGACTGGAACTGGTGGATGCCGACATCGCTGGGACGGTTCATCCCGACAATTGAGGAAGGGCCGGAACCGCCTCCGGTCTCACCGGCGCTTTCGACCGACTAGCGCGGCCGCGACGCCAGCCACCAGCACTCCGGCACCAGCGGCAACCTTGCCGGAGTGGACCATCGCCCAAAGCCCGACCCGGCCCGGCAACGTCTCACCAATCGAGAGTGGCGGAATGATCCGCATCTGCTCGGCAATCGTCATGGCGTCGTAGTAGAAGTTGTCGACCAGGAACTTGCCATCGCGCATCGTCACCAATCCCATGCCCTCGATCTTGATCGGCCTGCCGGTCGGCGGAATGCCCCGGTAGTTCCCCAGATGGGTTCCGTCGATCCGCCAGCGCTCGGCCACCTGATTGCCGCGGGGCACCTTCTCGACCACGGTGAACGTGATATCAGGAAACGCAGTGATGAACTCGGTCAGGAACTTCTCAACCCCGGCATGCCCGTGGTAGGTCTCCCGGGCAGCCATGTGGTGCCAGGCAATATCCGGATCGTAATACGACAGGATGCCCGGGATGTCCTGGGTATTCCAGTACTGGAGCACATCGGTGACAGACTCGAGGTTGCGTTGCTCTTCAGCGGTCAGTTCAGTCATTCCCTGCCCCATTCTGTTGTGATGTCGTTCGTGTATGGACAGGTATGACACGCCGGGAATCCGGCGTCAACCGCGCCGGCAGTCCGGAAGGTGCCGGCGGGTCACCTCGTCAATCAGATCGCCCGTCTCATCGTCGAAGAGCATCCGGACAAACCCGGCGTACTCCTCACTCGCCTCGACACCACCAACAAGCGCCGACTCGTACAGTTCATAGGGAACCCGGTCTCCCAACTCGAACGACTTTCCGCATCCCAGCATCCAGACGTTATTCCGGAACGCACCGGCGAACGCCTGAGCAAACGCGTCTCGATCGGCAAACGGTTCCCACGACGCCAGAAGCGGCAAATGCAACCCGAAGCCGGCATCCAGCAGCGGGATGATGTAGCCGCGGCCATCCAGTTCCCAGGCATCGATGGTCCAATGCCAGCCTTCCGGCGAGACATCCTCAACCCGGTGCTCGACCAGGAGCTCCCGGTTCCGGAAACCAATCCAACCCAGCAGGTTATGGAACCCTGCTGGCCCGGACTCTGCAACCAGCCAGCCGGCATCGACCCACTTTTGATAGAGCAGGTCAACCGCCAGCCCCATCTTCCCGAACTCCGGCGCAACCCACGCCCGCCCGGCTCCGGCGCTCACCGGCTCCGAAATCGACTCCAGCGCCACCACCATCTCGCGTGCAAATCCATGAAC
>CAZRNC010000488.1:0-2374 GCA_964601285.1 uncultured Thermomicrobiales bacterium
TTCTTCCTGCCGGGCATCGTGCTGGAAGAACTTCTCGTCAAGCTCCTGTTGCCATTGCTTTCTCAGCGTTGCCGGGACAATGACCAGGACTTTCCGCCGGCGTTCTGCCCAGCGCTGGGAGAGCACCAGCCCGGCTTCGATCGTTTTGCCCAGACCGACTTCGTCGGCCAGGATCACACCTTGTGAAAGCGGCGAGCGCAGGGCGAAAAGTGCGGCATCGATCTGATGCGGGTTGAGGTCGACCCGTGCGCCAGATATCGAACGCGACAGGCTGTCGATGCTGTCCGACGGACCCTTGAGCGTCAAGGCGTGCGCCCGGTATGTGCTGTGATAGGCGGTCGTCACCTGGCACACTCTTCCGCTGGGTTCTCATCCGTAGGCAAGGCTGTGTTGCTGCAATGCTTGCGCACTGTAGCACAGCCGGCAAGAGCCATGAGGTACCGGTACGGTCTTTACTCCAGGTGAAACACCACTCTATCTCCCGGCGGTTGGCGGACGTGGAGCTGGAAGATGTCGGGGCGGGAGTAGTGGCCGGCGGTGTCGGTGGCGGCTTTGGCGGAGTAGACCGCTTCGAGGGAGCCGGGGGCGGTCAGGATGGTTTCGCCCTGGACCGGGCCGGCGATGATCGTGCCGGTCGGGTCGATGATGACGCTGTCGCCGGGCATCGGGTTGGCTAGTTCCCGGTAGCGTTCGGGGATATCCTCCGGTGTCCAGGTATTCCCTGCGGCGACGACGTAGGCCGATGCCTGGGATGCGAAGGCTTGCGAGAGGAAGATCTGACGGGCATTGGCGCTGCCGAACCAGGCGGCGGCGTGGATTTGTGCGCCCTGGCTGATTAGCGTGTAGCCGGGTAACAGCATGTTGTGCTCCCAGCAGATCATCCCGCTCAGCTTGCCGTATGGTCGCTCGTAAACTTTCAGGCTGGATGCGTCGCCCTCGCCCCACATGATTCGCTCGGCACGGGTCGGCTTCAGTTTGCGGTGTTTGCCGAGGATAACGCCCTCTTTCCCGATGAAGAGCAGCGTGCAATAGGCGGTGCCACGAGTTTTGCTGTCGAGTTCGACGATACCAATGGCAACGTCGATGCCGGCTTTGCGGGCGGCTGCACAGAGCTTGTCGGTCGTCGGGCTGGGAACTTCGACGCCGTTTGCCAGATACTCTGCGGCCATCTGGCCGAAGAGCGGCGAGCTGGCGTGGCTGGCGAAGAATGGATAGCCGTGCAGCCAGGTCTCGCCAAAGACGGCGAACGTTGCCCCAAGATTGGCGGCATCCTCGATCAGCTTGCACGCCTTTTCGGTCGAGGCGTCGCGGTCGAAGAAGACCGGTGGATGTTGAACTGCTGCCAGGGTGAACTCCGGATAGGTCGTCATTGTGGGTGGTCTCCATCTATCGTGAACGAAACCATCGGGGAACCGTCTGCATCGTACCGGGAGAGAATCCGCTTTGCCAGATTCAACACGGCTTCGCGCAGTTCCGGTGGATCGAGAATTTCTACCTGGTCACCGTGGCGGATGACGAAAGCCTGGGCTTCAGTATTGACGTTGAAGGTGATGACCAGTTGTGACCAGCCGTCGGCTTCGGGTTCGCCAACCGAGTTGATCCGGGTGAAGCCGACACCGTGGCGAACACTGGGAAGCAGCTCCGGGCTTACTCGTAGTGTCACGGGGTAACGCGGCAACCGGGCGCTGAAATCGGTTGCGGACTGCTCCCAGTAGCCGGCCAGGTCGAACCCTTCCGGACGGTCTGCAGGTTCATCCAGCAGTTCGGTCGATTCGATCCGTGAGACGCGGTAGGTGCGAAACTCGCTATCTCGATGGGCAACCAGATACCAGCTGCTCCCTTTGGCAACCAGTCCAAGCGGGTGGACAGTACGTTGGCTCAGGTTCCCGTTTGCACCGCGATATTCCATTTGGAGCTGCCGTCCCTGCCAGACTGCTTCCTGAACAGTGGCGAAATGTGGAGCAACTTCCTCGGCGCGACGCCAGCCGGTTGGGTCGATGTAGAGCCGTTGCCGGGCGGCTTCAGCGGTCTGGCGGGCGAATGCCGGCAGGGCTGCCAACAGCTTGATCCGGGCGGCCTCGGCGGCATCCTCCAGTCCAAGCTGAACCAGCGGTTCGGGCAGTTTCGAGAGAAAGAGCGTCTGGCTCTCGAGCGTGTTGAGTCCGGTCAGGTCGGTGGTGTAGCCATCCAGCAACATCCAGCCGCCATCGCGTCCGCGTTCGGCGGTCACCGGTATGCCGGCGCCGCTGAGTGCGTCCATATCCCGGTGGATCGTCCGTGGCGATACCTCCAACCATTCCGAAAGCTGGCGAGATGTCAGCCTCCGGTGGGTCTGGAGCAGCAGCATGATTGAGAGTAGCCGGTCGGCGCGCAT
>CAZRNC010000489.1:0-2366 GCA_964601285.1 uncultured Thermomicrobiales bacterium
TAGGGCTGCATCTCGGAGAGGTTGCGGACGGCACGCTCGGCACCTTCGCGAATCAGTTCGAGTGCCCGCTCCGGGTGCAGATGGATAGCCGAGGATGTTGAGAGTCCACGCTTGACTTCGACGCCGACAACGGCGTTGCCGAGCAATTCCCGGGTCTGGGCGACCGCCTTGTCGTCGCCGGTGACCAGTGCGACCGGGACACCGTAGTGTCCGCCGACGAGTGCGTTGATGCCATACTCACCAAGCGATGTGCCGTTCACCCGGATGTCCTGTACCCAGCCGGTGAAGGAGTGGGCCAGTGGCGCGGCAGGAGTGCCGGCGCGGGCGTGATAACCGGTGAAGAAGACCGCCGAGATACCTGGCTCGTCAACTCCCTGCATCATGAGGAGCGGCTTGTCGAAGCCGGTGATCAACCGGCTGTTTTTGTGCAGTTCTTCGGGGATGAGATTCCGCATGCCATCGTGCGACTCGTTGACGATGACCTCGTCGGCACCGCCGGCAAGAGCGCCTTCAATTGCTGCGTTGACTTCGTGGGTCATCCGCAGCCGTGCCCGCTCGTATTCAACTGTCGAGGATGGGCGGCTTGTTCCGACCACATCCGGCGGCATTACCTGCACCCAGTTGACAACAGCGCAGGTCCCTTCCATGTCGGCAGATATCAACACTTTCATCAGCTTCGCCCTCTCTTGTTCGTCTCTCTGCGTCATCCTGCTATTCTAGCGGGACAATTCACAGGATCAGGCAAATTGGTGGCATGAAAGGGAACGGGACAATGGCAATCGCTGAGACGGCCGCGACGGTCAGGCGCTCGGGAGCTGCAATCGTTGAGGCACTGCTCGCCGAAGAGGTGGAGTACATTTTCGGCCTGGTTGGATCGCACGTGCTGGAAATCTACGATGCGCTGCACGATGCACCGGAAATCAGGCACATCACCTGCAAGCATGAGAATAATGCCGCCGTCATGGCGGACGCCTATGGCCGGCTGACCGGCAAGCCAGGTGTCGTTGTCGTAACAGCCGGGCCGGGTGCGACAAATTCGCTGACCGGCGTGGCCCAGGCGTACATGGCTGCTTCGCCACTCATTCATATCAGCGGAGCCGTACCGCGCGGAGCGAGTATGGAATCGTTCCACGGGGTCGATGGCGAGAGCTTCCTCGTACCGATGTTTGCCGAGGTCACCAAGTGGAGCGTGACCATCCAACGGCCGGAAGACATCCCCGCGGTCTTTGCCAAGGCATTTGTCATCGCAACAAGTGACCGGCCAGGTCCGGTACACATCGAGATTCCGCAGGACGTCCTGCTGCACAAGCCTGTTGAGATTCCGGCATATGCTCGCCACGAGATTGCTCCGGAACTGCTTTCCCGCGAAGCGCTTGATGCGATCGCAGCGAAAGTCCGCGAGAGCCAACGCCCGGTCATCTGGGCCGGCAAGGGTGTCAAGGCGACATTCGCGGCCGACGGACTGGCAGAGTTGGCCGAACTCCTGGAAGCACCTGTGATCATGTCAGGAGATGCCGCCGGAGCACTTCCGGATACCCATCCACTCTCAACAGGGCAGCACAATCTCTACCAGCGTTCGCCGATCCATCTTGAACTCGCTGCCGAAGCAGACCTGATCGTTGCTGTCGGCGAGCGCGGTGGCACGGTTCATGCCGATGGCATCTTCCAGGCATCGGAAGCACCGGTGGTTGGCCTCTGGCTTGGCAATGCTGGTGAGTCTGCCGACAAACGCTCCGTTGCCGGTGAAGTTGCCGACATCCGGGCCGGTCTTGATCAACTGATCGAAACGTTGGGTGACCAGCAGCGACCTCAGAACAGTGAACTCCGCGAGCGAATTGCCAGAGGTCGTGACGGTGTGCGGTCGTTCGTCCAGGAGAAAGTCCGGGCCGACCACGGCCAGGCATCTCCGATGCACTACGGTGTCGCGATTGATGCGCTGCTCGATGTGCTGGATGAAGACGTCATCTGCATGGGAGATATTGGCACACACAACCAGTGGACCCGGATGCTGGTGCAGTCGCTGAACAGGAACACCTACATCCCGGAAGGGTTCTGGGGTGCGATGGGCTACGGGTTGCCGGCTGCGATTGCCGCGAAGTTGGTGCATCCTGACAAGCGGGTGCTAACAGTGACCGGCGATGGCTGTTTCCTGATGGCCAGCGCAGATTTCAGCACGGCTGTTGAGTATGGCATCAATCCGGTGATCCTGATTCTGAATGACAGCCAGTACGGCATGATCGTTGGCATGCAGGAGCGGATGTACGGTCGCAAGAGCGAAACGGCACTCTCCGGACCGGACTTTGTGGCCTATGCTCGAGCGTTTGGTGGTGACGGGATGCGCGTTGAGACGCCTGATCAAATGGCCG
>CAZRNC010000490.1:0-2364 GCA_964601285.1 uncultured Thermomicrobiales bacterium
CATCGAACCACCGGCCGGCTTTCGGGCCGGTTGCTCGCCTGTACCCCGCAAGGCTGGATGCGGAGCTGGAACCAGAAGTTACCCAGCCCGGTCAAACGCACACCGCTCCGGTTGCCAAACGATCTGCTGGCCCGGATTGATGTCATGGTTGTTTCGTCCAACGAATATGTCATCGGCCGGGAAGCTGTTGAGGCTGTCGGTCATCGCGCACTGGCTGTTGTTACCCTCGGCGCTCAGGGGGCGACGCTGATTGACCGTGGGCAGGTGAGCGACCTTGCGCCCTTCCAGCGGACGACCGTCGATACGACCGGCGCAGGAGATGTGTTTGCCGCGACCCTTTTCTACATGCGTGGCCAACGCGAGGGCGTCGCGATGAGTGCCCGCTACGCCGCGGCAGCATCGGCACTGGCCGTCGGCACACGCGGTCCGTTGGCTGTTCCCGATCGTCAGGCAATTGAAGACCTGCTCGATCTCCGGGATGAAGAGTTTTAGCCGCCAATTCACACAGGAACCGGACCATGTATCAGGACACCATCGCTGCAGTCGCCACTCCGCCCGGAGAAGGCGGCATCGGCATCATTCGCATTAGCGGCCCGGACGCCTCTCTGCTGGCCGGCAAGCTGTTCCGGGCCGGAAAGCAACTCCGGATGGTCGATCCGGAGACGCTCGAAAGCCACCGGCTCTACTACGGAGCGGTTGTGCATCCCGAGACCGGCCGGCAGGTTGACGAGGTCATGCTGGTGCGAATGGCTCGCCCGGCCACCTACACCCGCGAGGATGTGGTCGAGATCAACTGCCATGGCGGTCAGGTACCGGTGCAGCAGGTGTTGTCGCTCTGTTTGCAGCACGGCGCACGGCTTGCCGAGCCGGGCGAGTTCACCCTGCGAGCTTTCATGAATGGCCGGATCGATCTCAGCCAGGCTGAAGCGGTCGCCGGTGTCGTCGCATCCAGAACCTCACGGTCGCTGGAACTTGCCATTGATGAGTTGCGCGGCCGGTTGACCGACCGGCTGAAGCCTGCTCGCGACGGATTGGTCGAACTGCTGGCGTATCTCGATGCAGCTGCTGATTTTCCGGATGATGAGATTCCCTCGATCAACCCCGGCCCGGCGCTGGAGACAATCGTGACAGCGTTGGAAGCAGTTGTAGCCTCGGCCCAGACCGGTCTGCTGTTTCGCGAGGGCGTCCAGATTGCCATTGCCGGGCGGCCGAACGTCGGGAAATCGAGTCTGCTCAACGCGCTTTTGCGAAGTGACAGGGCCATCGTTACCGAAATCGCCGGCACGACCAGAGATGTGATTTCCGAGACGATCAATCTGCGGGGCATCCCGGCGACGCTGCTGGATACTGCCGGCATCACCGAAACCGCCGACATCGTCGAACGGATTGGCGTTGACCGCTCGCGGCAGGCGGTCGCATCCAGCGGTCTGGTGCTCTTCGTGCTGGATCGCTCCGATCCGGCAACTCCGGGAGATTTGGCGGTGGCCGAACTGCTGGCTGACCGGGTTGATAGCGGCGATGTGCTGGTGGCATTGAACAAGACCGATCTGCCGTCGGGAGATGGTCTGGAATCTGTACTCGCCCGTCTGCCTGGCGTTACGACCGTTGAGCTATCAACGTTGACCGGCGACGGGCTGGACCGGCTTGAGGACGCGCTCTATGGGCTGATCGCCGGTCGGGCAGAGCTTGCAGCCGAGCCGGCGCTGGTGACAACTCGCCAGCTCGACGCACTGCGCCGGTCTCTAGATCATGTTGAAGAGGCGCAAACTGGATTACAGGCGGGTGTGCCGCTTGATCTCTTGGCGGTGGATGTTCGTGCCGGACTTTATGCCGTGGGGGAGATTACCGGGGAGCGGGTGAGTGAAGCGGTACTGGACGAGATCTTTAGCAGGTTCTGCATCGGGAAGTAGAGGATCTCAGGTGAAGCGCGTTGCCAGGTAGATGATTGACAGTGGCACACTGATGGCAACGAGAATCGGCGCGCAGATCTCTATCAGGTGAACGATAAATGTAGCAAAAAGATCCCTCATCGAAGCGTTTGTCCTCGCCGTAGATAACGCCGTGATTGACAGGCTTCACTGTATAGGTTCATAAATTGTGCCGTTGTATTCCAGTGTACAGGTACTTAGCGTTGTTGTATACACCCACTAGTACTTCAACGAGCGACGGATCGTATGGTTGCGCCGATTTTGGCTTGAAACCGGGAGATTTCTGAGATAAGTCTGAGACTTCTTCCGGTGGTGGTTGAATTGCACTGTCCGACCCGGTGATTTGCTGGTTGGAGGAGTGGTGGACATTTCGGTTGTCATTGATCGCGGCTCGAAGCGTCCGTTGCATGCCCAGCTGTCCAGCCAGATTCGACAG
>CAZRNC010000491.1:0-2358 GCA_964601285.1 uncultured Thermomicrobiales bacterium
GGCGCGGACTCGTGCTGAACTCGGTCATGCATCGCTACGAGCTTGAGCGCAAGGAACTGGTCGACGATCTCCACGAGAACACCCTGCAAACGCTGGCGGCGTGCCTGTTCCAACTCGATCAGGCACAAGCCTCGGCAAACGATCATGACGCCGGCGGGCGGGTCGCTGCCGGACTGGAACAGATTCGTGAAGAGCTCTCCGGAAGTATTGACCGGCTGCGGGCACGCATCTTCGAACTCCGGCCGGCGACGCTCGACATTCTGGGGCTGGAACCGGCGCTGAAGGAGTTTCTCCGCGGCATTGCCGGCGAAGAGCCGGGAGACATCACGCTGGAAACAGCACTCTCCGGTCGCCTTGCCCCGGAAGACGAAACAGCAATCTACCGCATCTGCCAGGAGGCATTGCGCCAACTGCGACTGGCCAACGGCATTGCACCGGTCGCGATCCGAATCGAGTCCGATGCCGGCAACGTGGCAATCCGGATGGAGCTGACCGGCACGGCAACCCTTCCCGACGAACTCGCAATTGATGTTGGCCTGATGGCACTCATCGAGCGCGTTGAGCTAGCCGGCGGAACGCTTGAACTCCAGAACAGTGATCCGGATGGCCTGTCCATGTTGATAGCCGTACCCACTACCCGCCCCGAAAGCGCCACGCTGGCGCGGGCTACGAGCGAGGATGGCTAACATGTCCACCGCCCAATCGATCAGTTCCAGTGGCAATGGGCACACCGCCAGGGAACGTGCCCTGGAAACACCATTGGCAACCTTCCCGTTCGACCTGCAAACGCGGCTGACCGACGCAACGACTGTCGAGGAAGTCTACGAAACCGGCGTTGGCATCCTTGCCCGGATACCGGGAACCGTCGCGATTCACGTGTTCCAGCGGGACGACCGGGGGCAACTGGTGCTGGTCCATGCCTGGAAATCGCCACTGGCCGGCGACTCCTCGGCGACGCCAGGTGAACTCAGCAAGGCGGTCCATCAACGCTGGATTGCTGCCCACCGCCTCACCCAGAACCCGCTCGAGTTTGTACGGCCGTTCTACCTGGAGGGCCACCCTCGCTGGCTGATTGTCCCGATGCTGGCATCTGGCGAACTGATCGGGGCAATTGCTGCCGAACGCCGGGATGGCGAAACCTTCCTCTATGCGCCGGAAGACATCGTGGCGTTTGCCGCGGCAGCGGCTGGCATCTCCTGGGGGTTGCAATCGATCTTCATGCGCGATCGCACTGACCTGCTGCGCAACGCCGAAGTGCGAGCAGAGATCGTCAACCGCGAACGGCGAGAGATTGGCCGCGAACTGCATGATGGTGTTGTCCAGAATCTCGCCTACCTTGGCATGAAAATGGAAATCGTTGAGCGGTATCTCTCGGCGAATCCAGAGATAGCCGCCAGCGAGTTACATGCAGCGAGGACGCTCCTCGACCGGTCGATCGACGAAATGCGACGCTCCATCAGTGGCCTTCGCAAGCCGGCAAACCACACTCGCGGCATCACCGGTCAACTCCGCATGCTGGCCTCGACGATTGCCATCGAAGACTCCGAGCTGGAAATGGACTTCAAGCAGATCTCCGGGGTAAACCTGATGCCGGAGATTGAGCGTGCCGTGGTCGGCATCGTCCGGGAAGCCCTCCAGAACGTCCGCAAACATGCGCGGGCGAACTCGGTCCGGCTGGAGGTTAACCGTTCAAACGATCAGCTACAGGTAGCGATCCACGATGACGGTGTAGGCTTTGAGGGTGGCATCCCGGCAGAAATCCCGGACCATTTTGGCATCGCACAGATGCGGGAACTGGCGGAAGATCTTGGTGGAACGCTATCCATCCATTCGGATGCAGCGACCGGCACGACCATCGAGGCGTCCCTTCCTCTGGCTGTTTCGGCCGGACCGGGAAACATGATGGCACCGGAGATGTCGTTCGCAAGCGAATACAGCGCAGCCGGAACACTGGCCGCGGCAGGCAGCCCAACGGAATAGGAACACACGCATGTCAACACCCATTTCAAATCCGGCAAGCTCCACCAACGAAACCACCGAGGTGCTCCGTGTTGTCATAGCCGACGACCACGACCTGTTCCGGGAAGGGTTGCGTCAAATTCTGGAAGCGATCGACGATATCGTTGTTGTCGGTGAAGCCAGCACCGGCCATCAGGCTGTGAAGCTGGTCAAGGAGCATCTGCCAGACGTTGTGCTGATGGATATCAGCATGCCGGAGATGGACGGTATCCAGGCCACCGAATACATTGTCCAGCGCTATCCGGATACGCAAGTGGTCGTGCTAACGATGTACACCGATGATGAGTACGCCATTCATGCGATCCGTGCCGGAGCAAAGGGCTACCTGCTCAAGAACAC
>CAZRNC010000492.1:0-2355 GCA_964601285.1 uncultured Thermomicrobiales bacterium
CCCAAGCACGAAGCGTCGTTTTGGACACCGGCCTGGCTACCAGATGGTAACCAGCTTTTGACGACCAGCGAAGAGGGCCAGCAGCGAGTGATGCGGATTATTGATCCGGAATCACGCACTGCCGAGGCAGCATTCACCTTCCCCGACGAGCCAGGCTCGATGCCGGGTTTCTCGATGACACCTGATGGGAAGCGGATCGCATTCATCTTTGCCGGTGCGAATTCTCACGCTGATGTCTGGGTTGCTGAACTCGGTGGCGCATCACGAAAACTCACAGACCTCAACCCATGGACTGCTGAGTACCAATTCGGAGAAACGCGCGAGATTAGCTGGACCTCGTTCGACGGGCTGGAAATTCAGGGACTGCTGATCCTGCCGGTCGGATATGAAGAAGGCCAGCGCTATCCCCTGCTACTGCATATCCACGGTGGTCCGTGCGGTGCATGGACCCAGCATCTCTACGCCGGATGGCACGACTGGGGACAGTTCCTTGCCCAGCGTGGGTATGCCGTATTGATGCCCAACCCGCGCGGATCGTCTGGGCGCGGGTCTGAGTTCCTGAGCGGGATCGTGAACTGCTACGGTGAGCCTGACTGGCAGGATCTGATGAGTGGCGTGGATTATGTCATTGACCAGGGCATCGCCGATCCCGACCAACTGGTTGTCGGTGGTTGGAGCGGCGGCGGCTTCCTGACCAACTGGACGATCACCCACACCGACCGGTTCAAGGCGGCAATCTCTGGAGCCGGCATCTCCAACTGGGTCAGCTTTCAGGGAACAGCTGATGTCCGTCGTGTGTTCGATGGCTATCTGGGCCGCGTCGATGAGGACCCTGAAGGTCACTGGCGACTTTCGCCGATTCGATACATCAAGAACGCAACCACCCCAACGCTGATTCTCTACGGCGAAGCGGACGCGCGCGTTCCCCCGAGCCAAGGCTATGAACTGTATGAGGGACTGAAAAGCCGAGGTGTCGAGACCGAGCTGGTGCTCTATCCGCGGCAACCGCACGGCATCGGGGAGCGCAAACATCAACTGGATCTGTTGCAACGGGTGGTCGATTGGTACGACCGACACCTCGGACGCAGCGAGTCTTGACAGGTGGTGACCTGGTCGTTAGGCTGGCACTTGGAACCTGGTCATTCAAGAACGTTTGAACGAGAGGTGGTCCGAGATTGGGCCAGCGGGGTAACGTGATCCCTGAACCCGATCTGCCGGCCGGCGAGATGGCACTCGTTCATGAATTGCGAACGGTGCAGGAACTTCGGGCACTGTCGAATCCTCTCCGGGTGGTTGTGCTCCGCTTGCTCAAGGAGCGGGCGCGATCGGTCAAGGAGATGTGCGATATCCTGGGCGAGACGTCCACCCGGCTCTACTACCACGTACGCGAGCTGGAGCGAGCCGGGTTGGTCCGCCATGTGCGCACCGAAACACGGGATGGCAGCGTCCTCAAGTTCTATCGCACCACCGCGATGGTGCTGACTATCCCGTTTGAGGTGTTGCAAGACGATCCTGAAAGTCCTGAGGCACAGGTTGCTGTCAATATTGAAGCGAGCACCCTTGAACGCGCCGCGATGGATATCCGGCGGGCACTGACGTTGGATATCAAGGATATGGCGGACGGAGATTACTACGTCGGCAGGTTCTTCGTTCGCACATCACCGGAGCGGGCGCGGGAGTTTGTCAGACGTCTTGATGCGCTGACCGAGGATTTCATGGAGTGTGATGATGAGGATGCTCCGCTTCGGTACACGATCTCCAGCGCACTCGTACCAGTGGGGCCGGCGAATGGACCGGTTGGAACGTCATTCAAGAAGGGAGCTTCACCGGAAGTCGATCAACCCTGATGTGGGTTTCTTTTGGAGCGGCCACAGACAGTTGATGGGGTGAGTGACCGGGTAGCACGTGCTGCCGGCAGGTGAGGAGCAGTGTTCGGATGAACGAAAACACATTGGAAACCGGCGATCTGTTAAATGATCTCTCGCAACGTGGATTGACTCGTCGATCGTTGTTGCGTATGTCGGCGATTGCCGCTGGCGCGATTGCCGTCACACCGCTACTTGCTGCATGTGGCGATGATGACGAAGACGAACCAACCGCAACCACCGCGCCGGCAGATGCCACCGAGACTCCCGCGGAAGAAGACGGCGACGAGGAAGAACCAACCGAGGAAGAACCAGAAGAAACAGAAGAGGAAGAACCGGAACCGACCGAACCACCGGCAGATGGTGCCGGCGGTGGCCGGCTGGTGCATGTTCGCAGTTCAGACTCCGACTCGCTGGATCCGCATCGAACGGTTGCTGGTCCGTCCTGGCTGGTCTTCTCGAATATCTACGACACTGTTATCGGCAAGAA
>CAZRNC010000493.1:0-2347 GCA_964601285.1 uncultured Thermomicrobiales bacterium
TGACCACCAACCCCGGAATGTGGAGATTGCGGCTGAACACCGCCAGGGTCATCAGGATGGTTCCCATGTAGATGATGTGGCCATAGTCGTTGGCAAACGCAGTCTCGCCCAGAAGCGGTGTGAAGATCAGCACCTGAATGAAGACCGCCAATATCAGTATTGGCAGCCAGCGGAAGCGCGCCTGGCTGAATCCGGCCAGCGAGCCTCGTGTCAGAATTCCGATGATCAGACCAATCCCTACGGCAGGGAGGAGTACCACGGTTGCTCCTCATCAACAGGTCCGGTTCCGGCCTGTTCCCGGTTGATGGGGCGCACCTTGTTCGCTTCGTCCATGACTTGCAGGAAGCTGGCAACCACCTGGGGATCGAACTGGGTGATTGCGTTGTTCCGGATCTCCTCGATCGCAAACTCACGACTGAGCGCTGCCCGGTATGGGCGGGAAGATGTCATGGCATCGAAGGTATCGGCGACGGCAATGATCCGTGCGCCGAGTGGAATCTGGTGTGCCCGAATTTTGTCTGGATAACCTTTACCATCCCAGCGCTCATGATGCGAGCGCACGATGGCGGCTTCGTGGCGAAATTGCCGGTATGGGCTGAGCAGTTGTTCGCCAATGGCCGGATGTTGTCGCATGATCTCCCACTCGTCGTCGCTGAGCGGGCCGCCCTTGTGGAGGCTGTCGTTGCCGATGCCGATCTTGCCGATGTCGTGGACACGGGCTGCCAGTTCGATGCGTTCGATTTCGTGGTCCTTGAGTCCCTGCACTTCGGCGATGCGTTTGGCGAGTGCCGCCACCCGGTGAGAGTGTTCGGCGGTGTAGGCATCCCGGGCGTCAATGGCATCGGCCATGACGATCATCGCCTGCTGGGTTTGCGATTGCAGCCGCTGGATCGTTTCAAAGGCGAGATAGGTGGTCACCGCCGGCACAAACAGCAGCGGGGTGATGATTGGCGATGCTTCCCAAACCAGGGCAAACAGCACGCCGACGACTTCCAGGCTGACATAGGGCAGCAGGAAGCCGAGATCCTGGCTGAGCCAGATGTATGAGATCGAGCGCTGGTTGGCGATGGCCAGGTAGGCGTTCATCAGCAGCACGTTGACGAGATAGAAGGTGATGATAACCAGGGCTACTGAGAGGATCGACATGGCGTGGAAGGGGAGGGTCAGCAGGGTGTTGCCACCGTTGAGCAAATGCCAGACCAGGCTGCTGATGCCGAAGGTGAGTGCATAGTTCGATGAGTTGAATAGCACATGGACAAGCGGTTTGCGCTGGGTGATATCGACGACCAGCATCACCAGTGCGCCGGCGATAGCCGGCAGGGGGAATGGCAGCATAAAGATCATCGCGATATAGGCGACGGTCGAGAAGCTGGTTGCTCCGGCGATCAGCAACGGAAAGGTAATACCCATCTCCAGCACCAGGCTAACGGTGCTAAGGATGATGGTGGTGACGATGATATTGCGGGTGAGTTCAGGGGAGATAAGCGTCGTGGAGGCTGCAATGAAGAGAACCGCGGTGAGCGCGATGGACCATACGTAGATGTTGCGCGGTGTCAGGATTGCCCGACCACTGTAACTCATCGTATTCCCCGCGGCAGTGCACGCTTAGCCTGCCAGATCTGATGCAAACATATAGAGTGCTATTCATTGAATAGCACTCTATACCGTTCAATAGCCATATTCTACTGTCAGCAACTCTCAGATGTGAGCCTCAGCAGTAACCATTAGTCCTGTATTGCGGGCTAATGGCCGAAAATCTGGCGTTGAATTGTGAACGAGTTGAACCTACAAGCGGTTCGGTGCGCCCGACAGAAGCACCAGCGACAGAATGCCGCACATCCACAGGGCGGTGGTCAGTGTTCGTCCCTTGAGTCGCTTCATGTTGCTCTCCTTCTCCGATCCTGGATACCAAGATCACGATTCCCCGGACGGTCAATGGAGTCTCCATACACACTATAGACGAAAGTCCTGAGTTATGCAATACGCAGGTACCGCGAAAATGCCTATATTCTGCTGCAAAAGTCCTATATTGCTGCCGGCACATAGTTTCTGGCACCAAACATATCTGCGTTCAGGATGATCTTTTGCCTGATTGCAGTCTGGCCAATAGCACCTTTTCACCATGCAGGGGGTCGAAAATTGTCCGGATTGGAGTAACCAGGCAGGGCGGGGCATAATCGGGTCAGGTTTGCTCGCGATCCTTTGCAGAGAAGAGAGCGCATGTCCTTCTGGGAAATATTAGCGGTCATCGGCGTTATCCTCGTCCCGCTCGTGCTCTCGGTCTGGATGACACTCTGGACCGTTGAAAAACGCGGCCGCGGACCGAAACCGGTCTACCGTCCCGATG
>CAZRNC010000494.1:0-2338 GCA_964601285.1 uncultured Thermomicrobiales bacterium
GGTGACTTCAACGCCGAACCGCAAGATGATGCGTTGCAGGAACTGCTTGCGCTCGGATTTGTCGACCCGGTCACTGCCGCACTTCCTGGAGCGACAACCTCGCAGGATGAACGACGGATCGACTACATCCTGGTGAGTGCAGGCATCGAGGTGTTGGACGTCTGGATTCCCGACGTTGATGCATCCGACCATAAGCCGGTTGTTGCCCGGATCCGGGTGGGTGACTAGCCGGTAGAAGTTGCAAGAATCTGAAATTGGGTTCATGATGGGGCGATCCGGGAGGGCACGGGAGAGGGATTGTGCCGCCCGGTGAGGATTGCGCCGAGAGATGGAGACAACCATGGTAGAAGCACCACCAAAATTCGATGTTCGACACAAGAGCCGGACAATCCTTGATGGCCGGGACCGGGCAGCCGCTCGCTCATATCTCTACGCCATCGGTCTTGAGGAAGAGGATTTCCGGAAGCCGATTATCGGCGTCGCCCACTCCTGGATCGAGACCATGCCCTGCAATTTCGGGCTGCGTAAACTTGCCCAGGAGGTCAAGAAGGGCATTCGCGAGGCCGGCGGTGTGCCGATGGAAGTCAACACCGTCGCTATCAGTGACGGCATCACGATGGGCACCGAGGGCATGAAGACCTCGCTGGTCAGCCGCGAGGTTGTCGCAGATTCGATCGAGCTCGTCGGTCGCGGCCATATGTTCGACGCGATCATCATTCTGGCTGCCTGCGACAAGACCCTGCCGGCTGCCGCGATGGCGCTGGTCCGGCTCGATATTCCGGGCTTCGTCCTCTATGGCGGCTCGATTATGCCGGGTAACTTCCGTGGCAAGGATGTCACGATTCAGGATGTCTTTGAAGGCATTGGTGCCAATGCCGCCGGCAAGATGAGTGACGATGACCTCAAGGAGCTGGAGCAGGTCGCCTGTCCCGGCGCCGGTGCCTGTGGCGGCCAATTCACCGCCAACACGATGGCAACTGCCCTTGAAGTGCTCGGTGTGTCACCGGTGGGCATGGCCAGCACCCCGGCGGTCGACCCGAAGAAAGAGAAGATCGGCCGGGCAGCCGGCAAGCTCGTTATGGAGCAGCTTGAAGCTGGTCTCTGCCCGAGCGACATTTTGACCAAACAGTCCTTCCTGAACGGCATTGCCAGCGCCGCAGCGACTGGCGGCTCTACCAACATCGTGCTGCACTTCATGGCAATTGCACTGGAGGCTGGCATCCCGCTTTCGATTGATGATTTCAACCCGGTTAGCGACAACACCCCGATCATCGCCGACCTCAAGCCGAGCGGTGATTACACGGCGGTGGACGTCTACAACGCCGGCGGTATCGAACTGATCACCAAGCGACTCATCGAAGGCGGCAAGGTCGATGGCAGCCAGCTGACGCCGACCGGCAAGACGCTTGCCGAAGAGGTTGCCCACGCTGAAGAGACGCCTGGCCAGCAGGTTATCCTGACCGTTGATACTGCCAAGAAGCAGACCGGTGGCTTGATGGTGCTGAAGGGCAACCTCGCACCGGATGGTGGCGTGATCAAGGTCTCCGGAGCCGAACGCTCGCAGCATCGTGGCCCTGCCCGCATCTTCGAACGCGAGGAAGACGCTATGGCAGCCGTGACAGCCCGCAATATCCATCCCGGCGATGTCGTCGTCATTCGTTACGAAGGGCCACGCGGTGGACCGGGTATGCGTGAAATGCTGGGTGTGACGGCAGCACTGGTTGGCGAGGGGCTCGGCGAGAGCGTAGCCCTGCTGACCGATGGCCGGTTCAGCGGCGCGACCCGCGGATTCATGGTGGGTCATGTCGCGCCGGAAGCGGCGATGCGCGGCCCGATTGCCGCGTTGCGCGAGGGTGACATCATCGTGATTGATGTTGACCAGAAGCTGCTGGCGGTCGAGCTTTCCGACGAGGAACTTGAAGCCCGGCTGGCAGAGTGGGAAGCCCCTGCACCACGTTACACCAGTGGCGTGTTGGCGAAATACGCTGCGCTCGTCTCTTCGGCAGCTGAGGGCGCGATCACCAGGCCGGTGCTGTAGAATCTCGCAAGTTGAATTCGATACGCGTCCGTGTCATAAAACGGACGCGTATTCATAGATAGATTCCACACCAATGGCTACCGTCAATGCACCCGAGGAGAGTCCGCTGCCGGCCGGTGACGTGCCAACGCCAGCGAGCGACGCAACGATCACTGCCCATGAATACAATCCCAAAGCGACCGGCAACATCGCGTTTGCCCACTTCTCACACGATCTCTATTCCTCGCTACTCGGCCCGCTGATTGCTGCGGTTCAGGAGAAGCTGGCATTGTCCCTGTTTGTCGCCAGCCTGATGGTGCC
>CAZRNC010000495.1:0-2338 GCA_964601285.1 uncultured Thermomicrobiales bacterium
TTGGCAGTGAAACTGGTAGCTGTCATCGAGGCGACCGTCAGGCAGACGCCATCGACAGCGATCGAATCGCCCAATCGGGTCCCTTCGAGCACGGTCGAGCTACTGATCGTCAACGCCAGCCCGGCCGACGACTGCGAAATCCGCTCGACCTGGCCGATCTCTTCCACAATGCCGCTAAACATTCGCGTCTCCCGCTTCAATCCGGCCGTCGATACAGATATCCTCGCCAAGCTGTCGTACCCGGCGGTCGACCAGTTGCCAGGCCTGGGGCATCGTCGCGACACCAATCCCACCGACCGGCGACGGCGCACCGGTTCCGCCGGCAACCGACGGCGCAATGTAGACCGTCAAGCGGTCCACCAGCCCGGCATCGAAGAACGCCCCGAGCACCGTGCCACCACCCTCGATCAACAGGTCGTTGATGCCACGCTCACCAAGCAGCTCAAGCGCCGCCAGCGGTGTCGGATCATCCAGCAAGGCAACCTCAGCCCCACAGCGACGTAACATGGCCACCCGGTCAGGATCGGCACTGCTGCCGGCAACAATCAGCGTTTCGCCGGGTGTATCCAATCCGAGCATCCTGGCCGTTGCCGGAGTCCGTGCCCGCCGGTCGAGGATCACCCGCAGCGGATGGTGTGGCCCGCCATAGCCGGTCAGCCTGTCCGGAAGCCGGGTCGTCAATTGCGGATCGTCGGCAAGCATCGTGCCAACGCCAACGAGAATCGCATCGCATCGATCGCGGTGAACATGCACATCCAGCCGGGATTCCGGTCCGCTCACCCAGCGCGAATGACCGGTGCGGGTGGCAATCCGCCCATCCAGGGTCATCGCGTATTTGGCGGTCGTACGCGGCCGTCCGGTTTGCACGCGGGAGATAAATCCGCCCAGCATCTCGACTGCTTCGTCCGCACCCGGCCCAAGCTCAACCTCAATGCCGGCGGCCCGCAACCGGGCAAACCCTTCGCCATCCACCTGCGGAAAGGGATCTCCACAGGCAGCCACGACCCGTCGCACCCCGGCAGCGATGATCGCATCGACGCAGGGCGGAGTCCGGCCATGATGGGCGCAAGGCTCCAGGGTGACGTAGAGATCCGCGCCGCGAGCCAGTTCGCCTGCTTCCTTGAGCGCAACGATCTCTGCGTGTGGCCCTGGGGGTGGCTGGGTGACGCCACGGCCGACAATCTGGCCATCACGCACCAGCACCGCCCCGACAGCGGGGTTCGGCGCAACCCGTCCCAGCCCGGAGCGGGCAAGCTCCAGCGCCTGATCCATCATGGTTGTCTGCAATTCAGCCGTTGCCATGCCCTGCAATCCCGAGGCGCAACAAAAAACCCGAAGGTAGCAACCTTCGGGGCGCCGGGATAGAGCGATGCTATGCAGCAGGCCCGATAGCGAAAACACGCCACCGGCCGGGGGCAAGCTCTATCGCGAGTCTTCTTTCATCCGGACTATACCGTCGGCCCCGGAGTTTCACCGGATCATGTGACCATTCTGGCCACTCGCGGGCTATACCGCCGATCGGGAATTGGAAGCACCCATCGCGCCCCCTCACCCTGCCCCGAAGGATCTCGCTTTACCTGCTTCCCATTATACGGCTACTGGCGAGGTTGTCTATACGAGGTTCTCTGCAGTCAGATCTTATTTCAGGAATGGGCTGCAATGTGAAATACTGGACGATCAAACGCTTCCTTATTTCACCGAATGGAAATACAGCATGTCATCCGGGGGCCTTATTTCAAGAAACGCCCATTTGTTGAAATAAGGGCGTCGCGTCAGCTTCCTTATTTCACCTGGAGGCAATAAGGGATGGTTCGCTGACTGTCCAAATATTTTCTGTCTACTTATTCGCTGTCCAGCAGCTCCAGCACCGGGGCGAAGGATTCGATGCCGGCGGGGGTGTTGGGTTCGAGCCAGACCTGGATGTGGGAGATGCCTTCAGCGGCGAAGCCGCGCAGGGTGGTGGCGATCTCTTCCGGGGAGCCGGTGAGGGGTGGAACACCACTCGGGTTGGCGGATGACGGCGCACTGGTGTTGCCCTCGAAGCTGACCAGCACCGCGCAGGTACGCTCCAGCGTGGCGGGGTCACGCCCGGCATCAACGCAGGCGGCATCGACAACCTCACGCAACGCCGGGATGTTCGCCGGGTCGTTGTTGTGGCGGTTGAAATAGGTATTCCAGCCGTCGGCATACCGTACCATCAGCCCCATCATCCTCGGGCTGGTCGAGCCAAGCCAGATCGGTGGACCTTCGGGGCGCGGGCCACGCGGGACCAATTCGCAGTCCCGGGCCTGATAGTAGGTTCCGTCGAAATCGACACTGCCAGTTCGCAACAGGCTGT
>CAZRNC010000496.1:0-2335 GCA_964601285.1 uncultured Thermomicrobiales bacterium
GGAGACCGATGGCTAGTGTGGTTGGGGTCATCGGCGGCCTGCTGGCGCTGCTGGGCTGGTTCTATGCCCTGTTCGGCGCGACCGGCAGGTGGGAGAGCCAGGAAGTCCGGAGTGACGGCACGGTCGTGACGTCCAGCGGCACTTCGAGCCTCTGGGCAGAAGGCATCTTGCCGATTACGATGGCGTTTCTGGTGCTGGTGCTCTTCTGCATCATCGGTGTGATTGTTGGTTCACTCCTGCGACAGGTCGACCGCACCGCCAACGCGCGCCGGCTGGTCCTGCTTTCCGCGGGTGTCCTGCTGCTCGGGGCAATCATCAGCGGGTTCAGCATCGGGTTGTTCCTGCTGCCGGGCGCGTTGGTCTCGCTCGTGGCCGGAGTCATTCCGGATCGCCGGAAGGCGGATCAGTCGTCAGCTGCTGGTCTTTGACAGCTCGGCGGTGAAGTGCGGGAACCCGATCCGTGAGGCCGGCTCTTCTTCCTGCTCCGGCAGCAGCGCCTTGACAATGACCTGGGCCGAGCAGGCCTGGGTGATCATCCAGGTCTCCTCGCCGGTGCGCAGGCTGATGCCACCGAAGAAGAGGTGGTTCGGATTCTGGTAGCCGATCGAGCTGACAGCAATCTGCTCGCCGGCGGCGGTGTGGACAAACACCTTCCGCTGGTAGCCGCGCTCGACCAGTTCCTGCGGAATCGGTGCATCGTTGATAAACCGCCGGACCGACTCATAGAACATCTCCGCCTCAGTCGGTGGCCGCATCACCACCGGCTGTTGCTGGTCTTGTTCCGGTTCCTCAACCACGGTCGCCTTCGCGTGCTCGGTCTCCATCTAGTCTCCCTGTCCAGGTGCTGTTCGATTCGTTCATCATGTAGTGTAGCGTTGATTGGACAAATGGCAGGAAATGGAGGGGATGGCAATGTCGGATTCCGGGATTGAGGCCGTCGTTATTCATCCAGTGTTCAGCCGGCGATTCGTTGTTGCCGAGCACCCTGAAGGGGAGCTGCCGTGGCCGGGTGATGCGCTGGGATGTGACTGCATGGTCGTTGCACGGACTGCATCTGGTTGGACAGCTCTCTATCAGAATGATGGCTCCAACAACGAAGACTGGATCGGCTGGCATGCCGAAGTGCTGGCCCCGTTCGATGGTGTTGTTGAGCGGGTGACTCTGAACGAGATCACCAACCAGCCAGGAATCCCGGCTTCCGAGCCGACGGCGTCGATTGTGTTTCGGAGAAGTGACGGGGTCCGGGTGATGTATGGACATCTGGACAACATCACAGTGAAACCTGGTGACACCGTTGCAGCGGGACTCAGTGTTGGCCTGTGCGGAAACAACGGATACAGCATGCATCCACACGTTCACGCAGGAGCCTGGCTTGATGAAACTCCATTGCAGATCCGCTTTGACCTGGTCGCCATGGGCCGGCTCCAGCGTGAGAATACCGGCTGGTACGGCTAGGTGTCTGAGGATATGCAGCTTCTTGGGGACCATCACCTGAGGGTGTCAGTTTCCGAGTTTTCGATGACAGTGTTGGCAACATGCCTACTTGATTGCAAACGGATGTGGACGGCTGTTTGCTTCCAGCCACTCTGCTATTTCATCAATAGATGGCCGGCGTACAACGACATCGACAACAAAGTCCTCAAGGTCGACCTCGGAAGCAGATAGCTTCCAACCGTTGATGCGCAATGTCAATGCTGCAGAACCGGCAGCAGTCCGTTTGTTGCCGTCGACAAAGGGATGATTCATTGCAATGGACTCAAGCAATGCAGCAGCTTTGGTGAACACCGTAATGTACAAGTCTTCCCCGCCGAAGGATGCTTGAGGACGAGCAATGGCCGCGTCCAATAGCCCTGCATCCCGGATGCCGGTGCTACCGCCAGTTTCTTCGATGATCTTGTTGTGCAGTCGTTGAATCTGCTGCTCGGTAAGGTATCTCACCGCTGTGCAAGCGATTCGAGCGCATTACGATAGTCATCAATGAACTCGTCGACCAGCGAATCGAAGCCCGAGTCGTCAATGACCAGCGGTTCGGCGACAGGAGTAACCAGAACTCCTCCGCGATCCGGATCGTCAACAACTTCGAGCCTGGAGCCTTCTTCGATCCCAAGCCGGGCAATGGTTTCTGATGGTAAGGCGATCATCAGATCAGACCCACTACGGATGACTTTGATTGACAATTCGCACCTCGCGATCTGCAAGTGTAATAGCGCTGTTCTCGCCGAGCGATGTATGGTAGCAGTGTATCATCCGTCAAGAGTTGTGCAGTAGTCATAGGAGCGACACCAATGGCAGAGGGGCATTCTCACCGGGCGGTGATGCGGAGTGATTCCGGGCT
>CAZRNC010000497.1:0-2319 GCA_964601285.1 uncultured Thermomicrobiales bacterium
ACGATCTGGGCATCCGGCATGGCATCCAGAACGTGGTCGACTGTGGTCTGGTGGCAGGTGAAGAGCAACACCTGGTTGGTCATCGAGAGTTCGGCAAACGCGCCGGCGGCGGCACGGGCACGGTCTGGATCGAAGTTCACCAGCACATCATCAACGATCACTGGCAGGTGGGCCGTGGTCTGGCCAAAGCTGGCAATCAGACCGAAGCGCAGCGCCAGGAAGAGTTGATCGCGGGTACCACGGCTCAGCTCATTGCGCTTCAACCGCTGCTCATCCGCGCGGACAACCTCAATCTCGTTGGAACCAACCGGACTCATGACGCCAGTGTAGCGCCCTCCGGTCAACTGCTTGAAGACCGTCTCCGCAGTTCGCAACACTTCCGGCTGACGTTCGGCTTCATATCGCGCTCTGGCACCGGTCAGAATCGCCTGGGCGAGTGCATAGCTGGACCATTCGCGGGCGTCCTCGGCCAGTTGGTCCTCAAGCTGTGCCCGTTCGGCCCGCATCTGGCCGGCAGACTGATCGTTTTCCAGGCTGGCCATCCGCTCACGAACGCTGCCGCGCTCATCCTGCAACGTTGCGACATCCTGTTCGATCTGATCAATCGCAACAACCAGTTCGTTGATCGAATGTTCAACCGTGTCGGTGTCCGCCTGCTCCAACATTGCCGAGAACTGTGGCCAATCCTGCCCCGCCGGAACCCGGCGCTTGAGCCGGTGCTCAATGTCGGCCCGGCTGCGGTCTGCTTCACGCCGCTCGGCCGCCTGCCGCGCACGAATGCGGAACTCCTCGGGATCGTCCGCGCCACCAAGCGCCAGCAGCTCCGCCAGTTCCTGCTCAACAACAGCCAGATCGTCCCGGCGCTGCTGGTGCTCCCGTTGCAGGGCCATCACTTGATGCTCTTGCGTGGCACGTTGTCCGAGCGCCTCACGGGCAGCATCGAACCGCTCAACCAGCATCCTGGCAGCAGGAGCAGTGTCGGACATGGTGGCCGTTCCAGGCTCACCAATAACCGCAACCACCCGGCGATAGCGCTCAACGAACGAGCTGATTCTGGCCGACAGCTCTTCCCGTTCACGTTGCAGTTGCTCGCGTCGCTGGTGTTCGCTGCGGATTCTGCCGGCCCGGTCGAGGATTGCCTCGGCCATCTCGGGGGAGATGTTCCCGCGCAGTCCACGGGCCGCAAGCCACGCCTGCCAGGCGGCCATTACCTGATCCAGCCATTCCTGCTCCTGGCCGGCACGCGAACGCGCCCGGTCGAGCGACTCCTGCCGATGCTGAAGATCGGCCCGCACCCGGGCGACCTGTTCCAACAGACTGGCAGTCGCCGTTATCCGGTCCTGCAAGGCATCCAACGATGATTCCGGACGGGCGGGATCGACCAGATCCAGCCGGGAGAAGGTCTCGTTCGCGCGTACCTGCGCGACATCAAGGTTTGCGGCGATCCGGCGCGACTGATCCCCAACACCGGAATCAGTCCGGTCGCGCTTTGTCGCTCGCTGCCCAAACAGCAACACGGCCACACCGGCAGCAATCGCCCCCAGGCCGAGAACCGAGCCAACTACCAGAAAAGCGGTATCGCCGGATGCCAGCCCAACCAGAGCCGCCATAATGCCAAACAGCATCAGTCCAGCTCCAGCAATGAGTACACCGCAACCAATGGCTTTGCGGCCGGTTGTCTCGCCGGTTCCAGCCAGCAGCTGCCGGTGCTGGTCATACTGCGCTCTGGCGTCCTTGAGTTCCTGCTGCGCTTCGCGTGCCTGGCGAACCTGCAGTTGCAAGGCGTTGAGCGCCGGGGTGCTGGTTGCAACGGCTTGCTGGACGGTCAGTTGTCCTTCGGCTGCTGCCAGCGCTGTCGCAGCACGCGCCTCTTCCGAGACGGCACTTTCCAACAGGTGCCGTGCCTGCTGGTGTGTTCCCGCAGCGGATGCAAGCGCCTGCCGGTGGCCGGCAATCTCTTCACGTTCGGCGACCGAGGTATCCAGTGCGACGGCCTGTTCGACCGTCCAGCCGGCACCGATGTCGTTCAGTCCGGCCGCAATCTGCTGGTCAATCGAGGATATCTCCTGGCCCAGCGTCGATTCCCGCTCGACTCTCTCGGTAAAGCCGCCAAGCTCCTCGCGCAACAGTTCGATATCTTCCCGCTGCTCCGCCAGTGCAGCATCGGCCACCGGCTGTTCGAGCGCGGCCCGGGCTTCGGCCAGTTGGCGTTGCACCCGTTGCTCTTCCTGCCTGGCCCCGGAGCGAGCGGTTTCCAGCGACTGCAAGCGAGCCGGTCCATCTTCCGGGAAGGTCACAATCTCCGGCAGCAATTCCAGG
>CAZRNC010000498.1:0-2304 GCA_964601285.1 uncultured Thermomicrobiales bacterium
CGCCTAACTTGATGCGAATGGGACGCATTGCAATGCGCCCCTACCCCTGCGGGGGGCTTGGTTCAACCTGAGAAACATGTGACAGATCGTTCTGCGACCAAACGCTTTGCCGTGCGTTACATATATAGAGGCGGGCTGCGTTCGCCTCATTAGCGGAGCACTGAACAGTTGCCTGCAATTGCCTATCTTGCGCTATCGCGCGTTTGTGCAAGTCGTGCTACGATCTGGCGGAACGTGATGAAGCGCACAAGCCGGACTTTCGTACATGACGGGACGGTCTGGCTGCGGGTAGGGTAGATATACGACACTTTTGCTCACATTTTCTGGTGTTGGAGTTCATGGAGTCTCGCAGAACGAATGATCGGGCGGCCACTGTCAGCCGTTCGGAACCCGCGCAAACGTCACCTGTTCTCGGCAAGGCCGAGCGCGAGGTTTTGCGCTCCACCAATGTTCTGATTGCAGGATGTGGCCCGATTGGCAGCCAGCTGGCGACCTTGCTGGTCACCTGTGGTGCCGAATGGCTCACCCTTGCCGAGCCGGAACGGGTTGTCCGCCGGCGATCGGCAGGACTTGCCGACAAGCTGTTCGACGTCAACCCTTTTGCCACCATCGAAACGACCGGCCTCGATCCCGCACAGCTTGATCTGCTCATCACCAACACCGACCTGGTTATTGATGCGCTGGATACCTCAACCCGCGAGAGCCTGAAAGCACGCTACCACCTGCACACCAGTGCCAAGCGGCATGGCCGGCCGGTGCTGGCCGCGCTGGATGCCGGCACAAGCGGGCTGGCGATTGTCTATGACTATCGCGAACGGGGATTGCCGGTTCTCGATGAAGTGCTCAAGGAGCTTCCAGGCTCGACGGTCGATAGCAAAGCGGTGTTGCAGTCGATGGTGAAAGAGGTCCATCATCCGGGGTTGCATGGCGATCTGCCGGCAACGATCGAGCCGGGCGAGCTGGACGACGAGCGTGCCAGCAAACTGGCCAACGTCATCATCTCCCGGTTGCTCTGCGATCTGCTCTTTAACCGTCAGATTGACCGGCTGACCCTGGTTGATAACTCGGTTCGCATTCGTTCCAACGGCGGTGGTCTGTTTGCGGCCGGCCGGAAGATTGCGGCGATGTACACCCTGCGCCGGAAGCTGCGCGATGCCCGTCGCAAGAAGAAGCCGAACGGCTTCACTCCGCTGGATGACGAGATCTTCAAGGACCTGCAACCCTATATGGAAGAGCGGGCCTATGAGACCGGCTCGGTGGTGATTCGCCAAGGGGACCCTGCTGAATACTTCTTCGTTCTGGTCGAGGGCCGGGTGCAGGTCGAGCATGAAGAGCACGAGCTACCGGACGCTCCGGACGATTTCGACTACGAACCGATCTCGACCTATACGGTGATTGCCGATCTGGGGCCGGGCGAATTCTTTGGCGAGATGGCCCTGCTCAGCGATGCTCCACGCAACGCCAGCGTCGTCGTCACCGAACGTTGCCAGGTGCTGGCGCTCAGCCGCGGTGCGTTCAACCTATACCTCGAAGAGAGCCAACCCGCCTTCGAACGTCTCCGCGAAATCGCCCTCGCCCGCCGCTACGAGAACCTCGACACCTACGGGTTTTAGACCCAAACCGTTTCCCCGAAGGGGTAGGGGCGCATTGCAATGCGTCCGCCGTTGGTCACCACCAACGTTCAACGGTTACAGGCAATGTTGATTGAGGGGAAATGCGTTACCCGGTGGGTGTTGTACACGGACGCATTGCAATGCGCCCCTACCCCTTCGGGGAAATGGTGGCTCAGTGGTCCCCCTGTAGCCGCCGTCGGTAAACCGTTCTATGCTATTCTGGTTGAATATGCACCTTGAAAGGGAACCGGATATGGCAACGCGCAGTGAGTGGTTGATCGACAAATCCGAGGCGGTCGGGACTGGCGGGATGGTGACATCCATGCAGCCGTTGGCGGCCGAGGCCGGCGCGGCCGTGCTGAAAAAGGGCGGCAACGCCATTGATGCTGCCGTGGCGATCGGTTTTGCCATTGGTGTTGTCGAGCCGTTCATGAGCGGGCTGGGCGGCATCGCCTTCATGATCTATCGTGACGCCAAAACCGGCCAGACCATCTGCCTCGATGGCAGCGCCATTCTGCCACGGGCGATCACCCCGGAACATTTTGAGCTGCTTGACCCCGGCATGAAGGGCGGCATGTATGGCTGGCGCGCCACCAAGGGCGACGCCAACAACACCGGCTGGCTGGCTCCCGCCGTGCCGGGTATGCCCGATCTCTTCTGGCAGGCGCACCAGCGCTTTGGCAGCCTGCCC
>CAZRNC010000499.1:0-2304 GCA_964601285.1 uncultured Thermomicrobiales bacterium
TTTGGGCTTGTACATGCCTCTATCACTGTCATCCTGAGCGAAGTCGAAGGATCTCTTTCCATGCAATTTGGTGGTACCTCGAACGTTTCATGGAGAGAGATCCTTCGACTTCGCTCAGGATGACACGATACGCTGGTCGGACTACTCAGTACCGGGCCACAGGGAATCTGTCGTACGGGAGAGGCCATGCCTCTCCCTTCGCGCGTCAGCGCGACATGCTCAAACATGACGCTGCTGCATTGAACCGGCGGATCGTTCCAATCCGAGGGAGAGGCATGGCCTCTCCCGTACGGGTGTCAGATCCCCTGTGGTCTTGTACTCAGGATGACAAGCTAAACGCCGTTCTTCCCTGCGTACGTTCGACGATTCTGAATGAGTTGGTACTGGTGGCATTGCACTACGCCCCTACCACCGCGGGGATCGCTACGCTACATGACGATGTCGCCCTTGGGGTCAAAACCCCACCACTACCCCAACAACGAGCCAAACAGCCCGGAACCTTCGCCGTCGTGGATGGTGAACAGGGCGGAGGCGTTGTTGCCGAGGATGTTGCGTTTGTCGCGGCGGCCGAGCTTCATCTCTTCCAGCAGGTCGATGCCGCCGGCGATACCGGTGGGGGGTTCGGGATAGCCGGAGCCGAACAGGACATGGTCGATACCAACGGTATCGATGGCGCATTGCAAGGCCGGCTCGTGGGCCAGGGCTGTGTCGACGTAGATCTCCTGGATGATCTCTCCGGGGGAACGTGCGAGATCCACTGGCGGGACGATGGTATCCAGTGCGCCACTGATGTAGGGGATCGCGCCGCCCAGGTGCGCCACGATAACCTTGACGCTCAGGAAGCGTCCGAAGAAGTTCGAGAAGATCAGCCGGGCAACGGCGGTGCTGGTGTCGAACATCCCGCTGGCCAGTCCTACCGGATCGTCTGCCGCTGGTGCGCCGGGGTGGATAAACATGGCCGTGCCCAGCCGGTTTGCCTCCTCGTGGAACGGGGCGAGCGATGGATCGTCCAGCAGTGTGCCGTTCACGCTCGGGCCGATGCTGAATCCGACCATACCGAGTTCGTCCACACAGCGGACCAGCTCCCGCCCTGCATCGTCGATGGTAGCCGTGTTCAGTGGGATGCTGGCCAGCGCCCGGAACCGGTCGGGATGTTGGCCGACCAGCCAGGCGAGATAGTCGTTGCAATATTGGCTGACCGATAGTGCCTCGTCGCCGGCAAGATAGACAATCTGCGGGTCTGGCAGCGAGAGGATCTGGACATCAATTTCGTGCCGGTCCATCTCGGCGATGCGCTCCTCCACCGTTGGCATTGGTGGCAGCGTTCCGGCGTCCTGCCGGCCGTAGCGGGCGAGAATGTCGGAGAGGTCGGGTGGTAGTGCGTGAGCATGAACATCGATCTGCACGGCAGGTTGCCTTTCTTGATTGCGGTTATCAGGAGGTGATTTGCCGGCGCTGGAAAACAACGATCGCCAGCAGGAAGAAGAGCAGGCCGGCCCCGATCAATAGCCCGGCGTCAGCCCAGTTCATACCGGAAAGGAGTGGTGCGCCCCAGCCGTAATAGTGCATTGGCGAGGCAACCGCCCAATCCTCAAGATCCTCAACGAATTCAGATAGCGAGTTCAGCATGTAGCCGGCTGCGACAACCGCCGTTGCGACGAGTGCCGCAGACTTGCGAGTGCCAAAGAGGGCAGTCGCAAACAGCCCAAACCCGAGCAGGCAGATGCCGAAGGGCAGGGTGTTGAAGATGGAGAGCGCCAGGTCGGTCCGGTTGATGTCGACGTTTGCAAAGGTCGCGCCAAGTACCGCGCCACCTGCTGTCGCGCTGACGATGATGATCATGCCAATCAGAATGGCCAGCGCCTTCTCGCAGAGAATACGCCAGCGCTGGATTGGCCGGGTCAGCAGCAGGTCGAAGGTTCCGGAATCATCCTCGCCGGCAATTGCCCCACTTGTTTCAACGATAAGGAAGACGGCCAGATAGAGCGGATAGAAGCTGAATAGCTGGAAGCTGAGATAGGCTTCCGGCGTTCCCAAAATCTGGAGATTGCCAACCAGCGACTCGGCAATCGAATCGCCCATGCTGCCCATCATCTCCTCGGCAGCATCTGCTACTCGCGGGTAGAGATAGAGAATGGAGAAGGTGAGCATGGCAAGCCCCACCGCGAAGCCGCCCATGCTCCAGCGTTGGTCATAGAATGTCTTGGAAAATACGCTACGCATCATGGTCGAAGCTGCTCCGTGTTCGATAGTAGCCCAGGAATATCTCTTCCAGCGACATCTCTTCCCAGACAATGTCGCTCG
>CAZRNC010000500.1:0-2296 GCA_964601285.1 uncultured Thermomicrobiales bacterium
AACGACAGGATCAACCTGGCCAGGTTCGCCGTGCCAAATCGAAATGGAAATCGTGATCCCACGTTATCGGTCCAGACCGTTCATCTAGTCAGCATTCTGACTCTGGCGTTTCAACCGGTTGCGTAGCCGGCGGGTGGCACTCTGGCGGTTGATAGCGGGCTGCGTGCCATCTGTTCTGCGGTCGAGTCGCAACAGAGAGCGCAGCGCTCTTCGAAGCCGTTCCTGGTCGAGATTCTCAACAATACGTCCGTTGTGGGCGACCGATATGCGACCAGTTTCTTCGGAGACGACGACTGCCAACGCGTCGGACTCTTCGGTGATGCCGATTGCAGCCCGGTGACGTGTTCCCAGGCGTCCGCCATCGCCTACGCTCTCAGTCAAGGGAAGCACGACAGCCGCCGCCAGGATACGGTTCAGTCTGATGACAATGGCACCGTCATGCAGCGGGGAACCCGGATAGAAGATGTTGATTAGCAACTGCCTGGTGACGGTTGCATCGAGCGCCACACCGCGATCGACGTAATCCTGCAGGCCGGTTTCCCGTTCAATGATGATCAGCGCGCCGTATTGTCGCCGGCTGAGTTGGGCGGCAGCACGGCTGACTTCATCGACGGTGCGTTCAAGTGCAGCATCGGCCCCGGTGACAAACGGGGTTCGCAACCACTGACCAGTGTGTCCGATCTGTTCGAGAACGCGCCGGAGTTCCGGTTGAAAGATCACCGGGATGGCCAGCAACAACACTGGCCAGGTACGGCTCAACAACCAACTCAGCGCCGACAAGTCGAAGATGTTGGAAGCTGCATAAACGCTAACGGTCAGGATGGTCAGGCCGCGGATAAGGAGTGCGGCCCGGGTACCGGCGGCGACGCCCAACAGCCAATAAAAAATCGTAGCAACCAGCAGAATATCGAGCATTGCCCGAACATTCAATCTGGTGAGAATCCAAAGAAAATCAGGCATGCGCAACCAAGCTGCTGGTACGAATCGGTCCCGATGTCACATTGTATACCAGCGACCACAACGCGGGACGCCGGTTGCGTGGAACTTGCCCAGCGGAAGCTGAGAATCTGACGCTAGGGGGACGATGCCAATACGGCTAGCGCAGACTGTTTCGCCTCGAGCACCGGGTCGAACGGGACGATCGTTGCCAACCGGCGATAGACCCGTTCCGCCTGGCTGTATTCGCCAAGCGATGTCAACACCTCGCCGAGTCGATGATAGGCCCCAGGATCGTGCGGAGCCAGCGCAATGATCTGGTGCAGTGCGGCAACTGCTTCGTCCCTGTCGTCCTGTTCGAGGGCAATGCGGACAACTTCCCGTAGCTGGGTTGTTGCCCGGTCTACTGATCCGGTCTGAAGGTAGAAGGCAACGGCGGCATGGCGCACGCCGAGTCTGTTCTGATCGACACTGATCGCACGTTCGAAGAGCTGACCACCCCGGTCGACATTGCCGATCGTGCTGGCAACTTCGGCCGCTCGTGTATAGGTAGTAACAGCGTCGTCCTGCTTGCCGCGTGTGTCATAGAGGTGCGCGATTGATTCCATCTCGTCAATCGCTTCATCCAGGATTCCGCGACGAAGGTAGCCATCGATCAATTTTGCCTTGATCTGGATGTTGGTCGGGACTGCCTTCGAGATGAGTTTCATCGTTCGAACCATCTCGGAGAGATCACCGGCTTTCTCGTAGGCTTCCGCAGCGAAGCGCAATTCGCGGAGTCCTTCGAAAACCATTCCGGCGCGGACATAGGCTTCACCGAGGGCGGCGCTGACGTCCAATCGTTCCGGATAGGTGGTCTTGAGCAGTTCCAGTGCTTCAACCGAAAGCTCAACGTTGCTGGAAACGGAGAGATGCTGAAGTATTTCGCCCGGGTTTGCGCTATGTCCGAAGATCATTGTCGAACGTGCAAACTGCTCGACTTCCGGAAGATATGCCGCCTGGGCCGCCTTGATCATGGCTGCAGGCGCTGCGCCATCGCCAGCCAGCTCAAGACCCATCGCCTGAGCATAGGAAAGGATGAACGTTTCAATTGCGGAGTCGGGCACGTGGCCGTTGAGCGCGGCGAGTGCTTCCTGTGCCTGGTGAGGATCGCCGGCGGCATGATGCATCAGGCTGACGCTCAACAGTGAACGAGGATGCTCTTCTGGTGCCGGCGAAGCTGCAAACATCTCCAGTGCCCCATACAGTTCGGTAGGAGCAGCCCGTAGAACAGCAACGACATCTTCCAGAGCGTCTGTCCAACGTTCGTCGTCTGCGACAATCTCTGCTGCAAGATGGAGTACATGCAGGTCCAGCGTTG
>CAZRNC010000501.1:0-2279 GCA_964601285.1 uncultured Thermomicrobiales bacterium
CAAGCTGATCCGCTCAAGCGCTGGGTCACCAGTCAGGTTGATCCTGTCGATGCGGTTTCGCTGGCTCTCGACGTTGATGGTTACTAGCTGGTTCTGACTGAAGCCAATCCAACCCTGGGTCATTCCGAAATCAGGGACCCGGGTCAGTTCGCCGCTGGTGGCATCGACGATCCAGATGCAACCGTTCTGGACTTCCGGCCGCTTGCTGGCAACCAGTGCGATCTGCTCGCTATTCCAGACAATCCGCTCGGTTGAGCCGCCAAACGGGCCGATCCGGTGATCGGTCGATGAGCCGTCGAGTGATCCGATCCAGAGAAAGACGTTGTTGAACGAAGGGCTCAACTGCTCGGTGGGGGAGGTTAACGCAGCCAGTCTTGACCCATCCGGAGACACGGCAAACGCCCAGACATGTCCTTCGGACGGTCCAACCGGCGTAACCGGTCCACCCTGCCGGGAAACGCGCACCAGCCCACGGGGCCGTGGTTGTTCGCTGGCAACAACAATCTCGGAGCTGCTCTCCTTCTCGCCGGCAATTGCCCGGCGGGTAGCAGTGGCGATCAGACCGGAACCGTCGGGCAGCCATGCCGGCGACCCTGCGCCGCCTGGCAGCTCCGTAAGGCGGTATGGTTCTCCACCGGTCGGTGAAACGACATGGAGTTGCTGGGTTCCCCGTTTGACGCGGTCTGAAAGGAACGCGATCGTTGTGCCATCTGGCGACCAGCGCGGGCTGGAGTTGTTCTGCTCCCGCCCGGTGATGGCGCGTGATTCTGATGATCCATCGGTTGCAGCCACGAAAATACCCACCGCAGGGTGGGTTTCGACGTGTCCGATTGGGGAAAGTGTCCAGGCTACCTGTGACCCATCCGGAGCAATCTGGACATCTGCATTGATTTGCAGGTTCGCAGCCATCTCCGGGGTGTAGGGAATACTGTTTGTCACCGTTTCTCCTCGTTCTTCGACCTGGTGCTAGAGTCCGGAGCTTGTCTCGCCGGACTGCATCTCATCTACCATCGCCCGCAAATCCGAAGCGCGGGCGTGAATCCGTATAACCGGTTCGCCAAGCTCATCAAAGAGCAGGACATCCACATGGTCGCCGGCGTCGACAATTTCCGACCCGGCATAGTCAAGTTCGATTGTGAGCAGCGGAATGGTTGTTGAGAGATTCGGAAGCTCCGTCACCGGCTGGCTGTTGGCAGCGGCATAGCCCCAGTGGTCGACGATATCGACCAGTGCGCCGCGACTGTTTGGCGTATCGCCCAAATAGAGCGAGACATCCAGACGTCCGTCGCTGATGTGTAGATAGCAGCCATCATCGCTGCGTTCCAGGGCGATTTCGCCGGGGAACCAGAGATCGTAGATCACCAGTGGCCGGGAGGCATTTGCCTGCCGCTGCTGGTCTTCGTCGTTCATCTCTTCGGAGGCGTGCTGAAGCAGGGAGTAATGGGCCAGACCGTAGAGGTAGAGCACTTCCGCGAGCTTTGCGCGTAGTGGTGGGTCCAGTGGTTCGTCGACGATATCGTCGACGAGTTTCTCGATGGCGCGCAACATCCGCGAATATTCCGTGCGGCCGGCAAGTTCCCGTTCGGAGAACTCCTTGGCCATGGCGAACGCTCGCGAGAGCTCTTCATACATCCGGTCGCCGGATTGCTCCGAGAGGAACTGGCGGATTTCGTCGAACAGTTCGTCTTCATTTCCGGAGCGGTTTGCCGGTTCATCTGCAGGGGTCATCAACCTTCTCCCGCTTCACTTCTGTGCGGCACCTCCCGCAAGGGGGTTGATGAGTACGATACCAGAGAGTTCACGATGCTTTTCAAATCGCTTCCAGCACCTGTTCGATTGTCGCCACCAGCCTGCCGGCGTCGCGAAGATCCGGCAGCAGCGCATCCGGTTCATGTGCTGCCAGTGAAGCCTCATCCCAGCGGCCGGTTGCTACGGCGACGATCTTGCTGCCGGAGCCGCGAGCCGCAGCAATATCGTTTGGCGTGTCTCCGATGAGCACGGTTCGGGAGAGGTGAAACTGTGTGCCGTTGCGGGCGTGTGCAGACTCCCGTGCCAGCTCAACCAGGTGAAACCGGTCGGTAGCCAGGTCGCCGAACGCGCCGGTTTCCATCAGGTGGTCAAGCCCAATGAACTCCAGTTTCGCCTGGGCGACGTCACGAGCATTTCCGGAGAGGATGCCGGATATCCAGCCGGGGCGGGCTACCGCAGCGACGGCTTCGCCAACGCCGGGCAACACTCTCTCGCGCAGGTCAACGCCGGCCGAGAGCTCCCGGTAGCGC
>CAZRNC010000502.1:0-2272 GCA_964601285.1 uncultured Thermomicrobiales bacterium
ACGCCGCCCGGTCCGTAACCTTCGTAGATGACCGTTTCAAACGAATCGCCTTCAGCCGTTGCGCCGCTGCCTTTGGCAACTGCCCGGTCGATGGTGTCGTTCGGCATGCCGTCACGCTTGGCCCGGTCGATAGCCATCCGCAGCCGGACGTTCAGTTGGGTGTCCGGTCCACCTTCACGGGTGGCAACCTGGATTTCGCGGGAGTATTTCGAGAAGTTCGCACCGCGCTTGTTGTCGTTGATCGCCTTCTTGCGCTTGATTTGCGACCACTTTGAATGTCCGGCCATGATTCATTCCCCCTGGTGACACGCTTTGCGGCCGGGCTGGTTTCAATGCCCATTCTCGGGATTCAACGTCGCCGTGCCGCGTGAAGTAACGCTCAATTCTAAAGGAACAGGGCGGGGTGTGCTAATCGTAGGGTCGTTGCGGTTTCTGGCTCGGCGCTGCTTTGTGTCCGACTGTGTGTTTCTGACTGGTTGTACATCCATTGCAATACAATGCAACCATTATATTGTGTTGGTATGACGTGGTATCAACGCACCGTCCCGATAGCTGACCGCCTGTATGACGACTACCTTGAAGAACTACGTCAGGAAGGGATCTTGTAATGACCAGATCAAAGCGATTCAGTGAACTGAGAAACCAGATCAATTCCGACCCTGAACGGCGTGCGCGGGTAGCTGAGTACAAGGGAGCAATGGAAGACGCTGTTGCATTGTTTGAGCTACGAAAGCAGCGGCAATTGACGCAGAATGATCTTGCTGCTGTCATGCAAACCAGTCAGGCGAATGTCTCGCGGATTGAGCAAGGTAAGGACCTCTACCTATCTACTCTCCGCGGCTATGTCGAGGCAATGGGCGGTCATCTGGAAGTGCGAGCCGTGTTCCCGGATGGGACATTCCCGATCGACCCGGCTATATCCAGGAAACAACTGGAAGAACCCAGCAAGGTTTAGCCGAATTGCATACTTCATCTGAATACTCTAGCCGCCCCTTGAGATACATCTGTCAGGTGCCTATCGACCTGTAACGAAGTTGTCACGTCCTGTTTGTGAAGGTAGATGCCTCTGCGATGGGGACGTGTGTACTGTAAGACAGATGGATGAAGGAGGCTGATGAAGATGAACAAGGCTGTGAGAGATGCGCTGGTTGCTGTGGCCTCGGCGGCGACGGCGGTGACGGCTACCTATTTTCTGGCGGTACGGCCGTGGGTCTACCGCTGGGGTTCGACCGATGAAGAGATCATCCGGGAGCTTCCGGGTGATGACCTGCTGAACGATGCTGCGCTGGAAACGACTCGCGCAGTCACGATCAATGCGACGCCGGCGGAGATCTGGCCGTGGCTGGTGCAGATCGGTCAGGGTAGGGGCGGATTCTACAGCTACGACTGGCTGGAGAACCTCATCAACCTGGATATTCATACTGTTGATGACATCGAACCGGATTTGCAGGATCTGCATGTGGATGACTTCATCCCATTCGCTCCGGAAGATGCCGTTGGCATGATGGTCGCCAGTCTGGAACCGGAAAAATCGCTGGTGCTCCTTGCACCGGAACGCGACTTTGCCGCGCCGATCCGCTCCCAGATTGATCAGGACGAGCTTGAACTTGAGACCAGCTGGGCGTTTGTGCTTGAGCCGGTGAGCGAGGATAAGACACGCCTGCTGATCCGGTTCCGGTTGCGGCATGCACCGAGCCTGCCGACGGCGTTCCTGCGTGAGGCAGTTCTCGGGCCGGTCCACTTCCTGATGGAGCGGAAGATGCTGCTGGGCATCAAGGAGCGTGTTGAGGCACACCGCACCGAGGAAGAACTCGCGCCGTATCGTCTGGCGCATGTCGCCTAACCTGCTTTCCCTTCGACGCGGGGCTTGACGCGGCCCCTTCCTAACTGCCCGTTCCGGTTCCCCCGAGCCTGGACGGGCAACCTCATTCTGTTGGCAAGCTGCCCTCCATCTCCTACGATGCCATCCACGAGTTGGTGGCTGGTTGGGAAGTGGGGGGTATTGGTGTGAGGAAGAACACAGCAAAGCAGAAGATGCTGGCTGGCAAGCCGGCTTTTGGGTATGCCCTGGAGCTTGGGTCGCCGGTCGCCGCCGAGGCGCTGGCGAACTCCGGGATCGATTTCATCCTGCTCGATACCCAACACGGTACCTTCGGCCAGGAGAGTGCCAATCTCTCGTTGATGGCAATGCGGACGGCATCGGCGGTTCCGATGGCCCGTGCGGCCCGGAACGATTACACGCTGATCGGCCGGCTGCTCGACGAGGGCGCGA
>CAZRNC010000503.1:0-2270 GCA_964601285.1 uncultured Thermomicrobiales bacterium
CTGGAGGCCGGCAACTACAACGCTCGGCGGGTTCGGGGGATGGTCAACATTCCCATCGGCGACAGCCTTGCGGTGCGTTTCGCCGGCGCCATGACCAAGCGCGACGGCTACGCCACGAATGTCCTCGACGGACAGGATGTCGATGATCGGGACCTGTGGACCGGGCGTGTGACTGTCGGCTGGGAGCCGGTGGAGGCCCTGCGCGCCACCCTGATGTGGGAACGCTTCGAGGAGGACGACGGACGCCTGCGCAGCGCCAAGCAACTCTGCCATACGGACCCGGGACTCAATCCCGTTGATTATGGCCTGCCCGCCAACACGCCAGCGTTCGCTGGCAAGACGACCCAAGGCTGCCTGCCCGGCTCGCTTTACGACGATGGAGCATTTGGCCTCCCGAGCGCATGGTCGATGCCGTATGCCAGCGCAATAGGGGTTGATGCTGTCAATATCTATACCAATGCCAGCCAGTCTCGCGACCTGCGGGAAATCGAAACGACCGTTCCCGCGCGTTATAGGGCCAAGTCCGACATTTTCGACCTCACCTTTGATGTGGACCTGAGCGAGTCTGTGACTTTCACGTCCCAGACCGTCTTCGCAAAGGACGAACTCTGGTCAACCCAAGACCTTAACCGCTTCCAGAGTAACGCCGGATTCTTCCCGGATACCGCGACCCATCCCGATTACGGGCCGATCAACGATTTCCTCTATGGCCCCGGGTGGTCCGATACCCTGAAAGCGGTCGCGCCGGGTGGAGAGTTCTGCGATCCGCAACTGGGGTGCAGCGACCGGCTTATAGGGCAGGATCTCTCACGGTCTGAGAGTGAGCAATTCAATCAGGAGTTCAGGCTCGCATCGAATTTCGGCGGCTCGCTGGATTTCAGCATTGGCGCGAACTTCACCCAGTTTCAGACCGAGAACGATTATTTCGTCTTCATCAACGCGCTTACATTCATCGGTCGAACCGAAACGCCCTTCTTTGGAGCCAGCGCCAACACATGCTACGGGAATGGCCTGCCGGCCGCCCCCGACTTTAGCTGCTTCGTATACAATGATCCCAATCCCATAGAATCTCTGAACGGCGAGGGGCACAATTACTTCCGGAGCCGAAATCCCTACAAATTGAGCTCCGCGGCGACTTTTGGCGAACTTTACTGGCGCATTACGCCGGCCATCAAATTGACCACCGGCCTGCGCTTCACCTGGGACAAGAAGACGTTCACCCCGGTGCCCAGCCAGACGTTGCTTATGGATTATCGCTACTTCGGCATACTCGGCGCCGGCCCATCGAGCTGTTTTGCGCCGATATGTCCCGTGACGGGCACCGGCTTTGAAGGGCGAGGCTATCCTGCGGAGCCGGACATCGTACTGGAGTGGCGCGAGCCCACGGGCCGGATGATCCTGGACTGGGCCCCGGAACTGAGCTTCACCGACGAAACGCTCGTCTATGGCTCGTACGCGCATGGCTATAAAGGCGGCGGCATGAACCCGCCGTCCGTCGCCGCGCCGCAGGGTCTCTACAACCTGCGCGGCCGAACCGCGCTGGCCGGACCAACCTTTGGCCCCGAGTTCATCGACGCTTTCGAGGTTGGAACGAAAAACACACTCCTTGGAGGAGCGCTGGTGCTGAACGGTTCAGCTTTCCTCTACGACTACGAAGGGTACCAGATCTCAAAGATCGTCGACCGTTCCGCCTCCAACGAGAACTTCGACGCCAGGATATGGGGCGTAGAGCTCGAGTGGATATTTTCACCGACCCGCAACCTTCGCTTCAACGGAACGCTCGGCGCCCTGCGTACCGAACTGGATGATGGTCAGTCCTCCATCGACCTGATGAACCGCGGCGGTGAGTTCGAGTTCACGACCCCCGATGGCCGAACCTTCAGTCAGTGGATCATCATCAAGCCTTCGCTCACCCAAACCACGAACTGCCTGGTGCCGCTCGAAATCATCATCCCGCACGTCACGGCTCAGCCTGGGTCCGACCTGACCCGCTTCTGCGCGGCCGGAAACCTCGCGGGCGCCCACTTCCGCAGCCCGAGTACAATTCCAGGCCTGCCGGCCGGAAGCTTCTTCGATCCCGCCACCGATGCGCCCAACGGCGGGGCCGGTCTGTCGACGGATGTTTCCGGTCACGAGCTGCCCAACGCGCCGCACTGGACGGCTTCGCTTGGCGCCCAGTACCGAATGGACCTCCCCGGCGGCTGGGACGCCACGCTGCGCGGCGACTTCTACTGGCAGTCGCAATCCTACGCCCGCGTCTACAACACCCA
>CAZRNC010000504.1:0-2267 GCA_964601285.1 uncultured Thermomicrobiales bacterium
GGACGTGGGACGGTTCGGTGGAGCCGACGGCGCAGGCGGAGCCGCTCGATGCGGCAATGCCGTGCATATCCAGGTCGAGCATCATGCTCTCCCCCTCGACGCCGGCAAACGAGAAGTTGGCATTGTTCGGCAGCCGGCGGGTCGGATCGCCATTGAGTTGAGAATCTGGAACCAGCTCGAGGATGCCGTTGATCAACCGGTCACGAAGGCCCAGGAGATGTGCAGTCCGCACTTCCTGCTGGTTGGTTGCGATCTGGAGTGCGACGGCCATCCCGACGATGCCGGCAACGTTCTCCGTTCCGGCTCTGCGGGCGCTCTCCTGTCCACCACCAAGCTGCTGCCAGGCCATCCGCGTTCCACGCCGGACATACAGCAGCCCTACGCCTTTCGGAGCATAGAACTTGTGGGCGCTCAGGCTGAGCAGATCGACTCCCAACTGATCGACATCGAGTGGCAATGCCCCGGCAGCCTGGACGGCGTCTGTGTGCATGGTGATGCCATGCTGGTGGGCAAGTGCTGCGATCTCGGCGATCGGCTGGATGGTGCCGATTTCGTTGTTGCCATACATAATCGAGATCAGGCAAGTATCAGGGCGAATCGCTGCTTCGATGTCGCTCGGATTGACAATACCGCTACTGTCGACCTTAACCGTAGTGACCTCAAAGCCATGCTGTTCCAGGCTCTCGGTGACGTGCAAGACGGCGTGGTGCTCAATGGCGCTGGTGATGATGTGGTTGCCACCGCCGTTGAAACGGTTCCACCAGGCAACGCCCTTGATGGCAGTGTTGTTCGCCTCGGTTGCGCCACTGGTCATGACCAGTTCACGTGGCAGGCAGTTCAATACCGCGGCAATTGCGCCGCGGGCGCGATCCAACCCGGCCCGGGCGTCCCGGCCGACCCCGTAAATACTGGCAGGGTTGCCGAAGTGGGTTGTGAAATAGGGCAACATGATGTCCACCACCGCCGGATCAACCGGGGTGGTGGCAGCGTGATCCAGATAGATACCGGATTCTGTCACTTGATTTGTTCCGTCTTGGCTGGTCATAGTCTCCGGCCAGGGATGACTGCCGGCGCTCAGTGAGCGCTCGCTACCGGAGCCTCATATGCCGAAGCAGTCTGGCCTACGGTGCCGTGATGCTGCTGGACAAGATCGGCAAGCGTTGTGGAATCCAATGCCTCGACAATACTGTCGCGGACCTTCAGCCAGACAACACGGGTGGCGCAGCCATCGATGAGCGGGCACTGTTCGTCCGGCTCGACCTCGGAAACGCAGTCCATCGGTGCGACTGGGCCTTCAAGCACCCGGTAAACATCGCCTACGCGGATATCGGCCGGGTTGCGGGCAAGCTCGTAGCCGCCATGCGCTCCACGGGTCGAGTTGACCAGTTCTGCTCTTCGCAGTGGGCCAATAAGTTGCTCAAGATATGCAGGTGGCACTGTGGCGCTCTGGGCAATTGCGGTCAGGGAAACTGGTCCCTCTCCAAAGCGTTTCGAGAGCTCAACCATCGCCCGCATTCCGTATTCTCCGCGGGTTGAAACTTTCACAATGGCGCTCCTCTCATCCGGTGTGCATGTCCTGACTGGAATGATCGTACACCCGGCATGTGATTGGAACAAGTGTACCGCACCTGTCCAGACTCCGGTTGGTTAGTGGTTACTGCAAACGGCGACTAATCAACGCCCGACGAATCTGACCCTGTTCCAGAATGCCAGTAGCATGCCGACCTGCCAGTTCCGGTTGCGTTCCTCAATGACCTGGTAGACGTGCGCCAACCGGTCTGTCGTGAAAATTCCCCGGTACTCGCCGTTATCCACCACCGGTACTGCAGAACGGTTGCTGTCGTGCATCCAGATGTGGACGTCATAGACAGAGTCGCCGACTTCGGCAGGATGGACCGACCGGTCCATCACATCGCGCACCGACAGTTCGTGGTGCGACCCGTTCAAATAGTGCAACAGCTCGTGTCGCCAGAGTATTCCAACCACCCGGTTGTCGCGAGTGACGACAATGTCTTTTGGGCCACCCCGGGTGGCATGGGAAAGCGGAGCATCCGGACTGATACCGCCCGATTCCCACAGGGCAAACTGGCCGACTGGCAACATTCGCAGCGCCGATTCGATCTCGATATGTCGCATCTCTAGCTGGGCAGAGATCAGGATGAACACACTTACCATCGGCAGGATGAAATCACCCATCAGGATGCCGGCCAACGCCAGCAAGACGGCAAACGACTGGCCGGCATAGGCAGCGATTCGCGTGGCACTCA
>CAZRNC010000505.1:0-2266 GCA_964601285.1 uncultured Thermomicrobiales bacterium
AAAAGTGACACATCGTTGTAACGCCATGGTCCGAACGACTGGCGCATCTGTAACGCACAGTCGCGTATCGTAAGAACAAGGGTCAGGACAACGCAGTCCCCTTACTGTTGATAGCTGAAGAGGAGGAGACGATGACACGCGTGATCGTTCCGCTCGACCGGTCGGCACTTTCTGAGCAGGCCGTGCCTGCAGGAGTTTTCCTGTCGAAAGCGCTCGATGTCACACTCGAACTTGTCCACGTGATAGAGAAGCCAATAACCTCAGATGGACCTGAGGTACGGATGTATCCGTCGCCGGAGATGGTCCGCGAAGAACTGGACGCTGTCATTGCCCGGCACAATATCACCACTCCGGTATCGGTCAACATCATCGCCGGCGACCCGGTCCAGCGCTTGCTCCAGATTGGCGAACGTGACCCGGACAGCATCCTGGTCATGGCAACGCACGGACGGAGCGGCGTTGTCCGGACGTTGCTCGGAAGCGTTGCCGACAAGGTCGTGCGTGGTGCTTCCAGCCCGGTCTTGCTGGTCCGGCCAACAACCGACATTCCAGCACCACCTTCGATCAAAAAGATCGTTGTCGCGCTGGATGGTTCGGCGTTCTCCGAGCGGGCACTGCCATGGGCAATCCAGGTTGCAAGAGAGAGCGGAGCAGAACTCCACCTGGTGCGGACCGTTGAATCTCTCTGGCCGCTTGCCTACCCGACGACGCCCTACGATGGCATCTCGATCGATCCGGAGACCATCGACCGGCTAACGCTCGAGTTCACAGCCGAGGCAACCCGATATCTTGAGGAAGCTGCCAGCCGGTTGACCAGCGAGGAAGTCACCGTTACCTGGAAGGTGACTCACGGCCGGCCAGCAGACGAGATCATCAATGAGGCCGAACGGGTCGGCGCAGGGATGATTGTCACCACCACCCACGGTCGCGGCGGGCTGAGCCGCGTCTTTCAGGGCAGCGTTGCTACCGCACTGGCAGCACAAAGCAGGATACCGCTCTTCGTCATACCGGCATCGGTCGTCGGAATGCCAGACGAGTTGCGCTACGAACCGGAAACCGTCTTCACGCTCTAGTGCGGGCGTGGCGCGTGCCAGTCAAAACGGATCGCCAGCACGCGAAGGAGGAGGGTGCCACCGATGCCGGCGACGGTGGCCACTCCTTCACTTGAGCCTGACTCCATTGCCAGCACGCAGGCCACGGCGCCGGCCAATGCCGCCAGCGCATATACATCGCGCCGCAATACCAGGGGAATGTCGCCGGCCAGCAAATCACGGATAACACCACCGCCAACTCCGGTCACCACACCCAGCAACACCGCCGGCACTGGATCAAGTCCGGCATCCAGCGACTTCAACGCTCCGGTAACTGCGAACACACCCAGTCCCAGCGCATCCAGCAACCGGATGCCCAGGTTGAGCCGGGAAATGGCAGGGTGAAAATAACCGCCGATCAGGCCCGCAGAAGTCGCGACCGCCAGGTAGAGCCAGCCATCGAGGGCCGCAGGTGGAGTCGTACCGAGCGTCACGTCCCGCACCATGCCGCCACCGAGCCCGGCGGCTACCGACAGCACGACAACGCCAACGATGTCCAACTCCTTGCGCACTGCAAGCAGCGCACCGCTGAACGCGAAGACAATCGTCCCAACAATATCGAGAGCCAGTGCGAGGTCAGGGTTCACAACGCTTTTGCCAGTTCACTCCGAAGTCAAACTATCCTGCAAATTGTACGAGCCTGAATCGTTGCTTGAATACCGTTTCGTGCCGTGTTCGCACCCGACTTTGTAGGGGCGACTTGCATTCGCCACCAGTGCTAGCTAATTCCGGTCTTGGCTTGTACATGCCGGTTTATCCGTCATCCTGAGTAGTCTGACCAGCGTATCGTGACGTGTGTCCAGATACTTCCGTAGGGGCGTCTTGCATACGCCCGTCTGGCCCCCGAGACGTGAAACCGGGCGTATGCAAGACGCCCCTACGGAAATGAACCAAACTCTCGCATGACACGATACGCTGGTCGACCTACTAAGCGAAGTCGAAGGATGACGGGCTAGACGCCGTTCTCCTCGCGTAAGATCGATGATCCTGTATTGGTCAAAGAAGCCGACAAGTGGCTACCTACCGGAAGACACCCTGGACGACGAAGGTGAGATTCGCCGGGCGCTCAGCGAGACGGCGCATGAGGTAGAGGTACCACTCGGGGCCGAACGGGGTGGCGACCAGCACCTTGTACCCACGCTGGACGAGGTCGAGTTGCAATTGAGTAGCAATGC
>CAZRNC010000506.1:0-2262 GCA_964601285.1 uncultured Thermomicrobiales bacterium
CTGAAGTACTTCTCGATCGACGACTGCGGCAACGTGGTCAGCCCGCAGTTGCTCGCCGGCCAGGTGCATGGTGGGTTGGCGCAGGGCATCGGCCAGGCGCTTTGGGAAGAGGCCGTCTACGACAGCGATGGCCAGTTGATCACCGCCACGCTGATGGACTACGCAATGCCCAAGGCCGACTGGTTCCCTGAGTTCACGCTGGATCGCACGGTCACCACATCGCCGTTGAATCCACTGGGTGCCAAAGGGATCGGTGAAGCTGCGACCATTGGGTCAACGCCGGCGGTTGCCAACGCGGTCGTCGACGCGCTCTCGCCGCTGGGGATCACCCATCTTGACATCCCTGCCTCCTCACCGAAGGTGTGGGCAGCAATGATGCAGGCCAAGATGGAGCGTTAGCGTTCCACTGTTTCACGTGAAACACCGAAGGGCCGGCATTCCGCCGGCCCTTCTTCATGCCCCTGCCCCCGGGAAGTGTTTCACGTGAAACATCGGACACCGTTGTTGTAATGGCGCGTCAAGTTAAGACAGGGAGGAGCGGCTAAATCTGTCATCTCGACCGAAGTGGAGAGATCTCGTCACGGATCGTGTTGCAGTGAGCGACAGCATCCGTCGAACGGAATCTCCACGGCATCTACCTGGTTGGACGAGATCTCTCCACTCCGCTTCGCTCCGGTCGAGATGACAAATGCAACCTGGTGCCCTTGTCAGTGAAACTCGCCTATCTTGATGCGAGACGGGCGAATGCAAATCGCCCCTGCGCAAACGAACCGAACTCTCTATGCCGAGACTGTCTCAACGTAACCCGGTGGCTGGTAAGCACAGGCGGGATCGGATTCCAGATAGTCACCAGTATGCGCGTACGCCCGCGACCGTGATCCACCACAGATCGTCCGGTAGGCACAGGCTCCGCACTTGCCCTTCAACTGGTCCGGATCACGCAAAGCCCGGAACACCGGATCGTTCTGGTACAGATCAACAATCGAACGCTCCCGGACATTGCCAACATTCACCGGCAGGAATCCACTCGGTGCAACATCGCCCAGATGCGAAATGAAACAGAAGCCATTGCCGGAGTTCACCGGCAGCGGAGCGCGTCCCGCACCTGCGCCACCAATGCGGATCGACCCGCCGGCAAGCTGCGCCTGTACCCGGCGATAGTGATATCCCTCGGTCAGTTTGAGCTGCCAGCTGGCGGTCTTGCTGCGCTCGGTCAGCCAGGTGAAGACCTCTTCGTACTCCTCGGCGGTGATCTCGTCTTCAATACCAGCCCGGCCGGTGGGTACCAGACAGAAAACCGCCCAAACCTTCGCGCCCAGTTCGTCGGCCAGATCAGCCATCGTCGGCATGATGTCGATCGTTCGCCGCGAGAGCGTCGTGTGCATCTGAAGCGGCAAGCCGAGCTCGTGGACCGTCTTGATTATCCCGAGTGTCCAGTCGAACGAGCCGCGTACCTGCCGGAACTCATCGTGGCTCTTCGCGTCCGGACCATCAATGCTGACCGCGATCAGGGAAAGTCCGGCATCTTTAGCCGCAGTCAACCGGGCGTGGCTGGCGATTGGCGTGCCGGCCGGCGTCAGTGCCGAACGGATGCCGCGCTCGGACAGCCGGCGAATGATCGGGATCAGATCGCGCCGGCGCATCGGATCCCCCCCGGTCAGAATCACCGTCGGCGGAACGTCAAAATCCGCAATGTCATCTATCACCCGGAAGATTTCATCGGTCGTCAGTTCATCAGGATGGTGGCGGAGTTGCGCTGCGGCCCGGCAGTGGACACAGGCCAGGTTGCAGGCGCGGGTCAGTTCCCAGGCCAGGATAAACGGTTGACGGGAGTAGTCTGCTGCCGGAATGGGCCGGCTCCGGACTGTCGTCTCAACCCCAAGGTGGTGTGGCATAGAGCTGCGCCCCTTTCCAGATGCGGCAGTGGATTGTCTGGAAAGGAGCGTAAAGTTTGCAGTGCGGTCGCTGCGACAGCCTCAGGGGTAGTCTGCTGCCTACCCAAACGGGTGGCTTGCCAAACTTTGGCTGCCAAAGTTTGGCAGCCAAAGTAGAATTGAAGCAGATCCGCACCCCACCCCATAGGAGTACACCATGGTCACTATCGACATCACCCCCCGCCAGGCCATCGAACAACTCGAACAGGACCTGGGCCTCACCCCCCAGGATATCTGCGGCGCCCTCAACGTCACCCGCCGCACCCTCGAACGCTGGCGCTCCGGTGAGTCCTACCCCCAACGCGAATCCCGCGAGAAGCTGGCGGAG
>CAZRNC010000507.1:0-2257 GCA_964601285.1 uncultured Thermomicrobiales bacterium
TCCGGGTCTATACCAAGGGCCGGCTGCATGCCAAGGCGTACATTTTCGACTACACCAACCCCAGCCCGACTGAAAACGGCATCGCAATTGTTGGTTCGTCCAACCTGACCCTCTCCGGCATCCAGGACAATACCGAACTGAACGTCGTCGTCCACGACAACGCCCACACCAACCAGCCAGGAACCGGCAACCACGGCAAGCTGACCAGCTGGTTTGAGGAGCTATGGGACGAAGCCGAAGATTTCGACGAACTGTTGATGACCGAGTTGCAACAGAGTTGGGCTGTTCAGCTGGCAACACCCTACGATATTTATATGAAGACGCTCTACACGATGGTGAGCGACCGGCTGAATGGCGAGGGCGAGAGCGCGGTGCTGCTCAGCGATGACGCGATCACCCGCGGGCTGGCCGATTTCCAGCGGGTGGCGGTGCAACAGGCCGTGCGGATGCTCAACGATTTCAACGGCTGCTTCGTGGCGGACGTTGTTGGTCTCGGCAAGAGTTTCATCGGCGCGGCGATTCTCAAACATTTCGAGAAAGCCCATCGCAGCCGGCCGCTGATTATCTGCCCGAAATCGCTCGAGGATATGTGGATCGCCTACAACGAGAAATACCATCTCAACGCCCAGGTACTGCCAATGAGCATGCTCCAGGAAGGCGAGCGTGGAGTCGACCTGCTCACCGACCCGCGTTATCGCGACCGCGACTTTGTGCTGATCGATGAGAGCCACAACTTCCGCAACACCACCAACCAGCGCTATCGCGAGCTGGAACGCTTCATTCAGGCCAATCCGGAACGCAAGGTCTGCCTACTGACTGCTACGCCGCGGAACAGCCGGATCTGGGATGTCTTCAACCAGATCAAGCTCTTCCACCCGGAAGACCGTACCGAGACTTTCCAGATCGATCCGCCCAATTTGCGCGAGTATTTCAACAAAATCGAGAAGGAAAACAGTGTCGACCCGGCCGACGACCTGGCACGGCTACAGGATGTCCTGCGGCAGGTGTTGATCCGGCGCACCCGGCGGCACATTCTGCGCTGGTATGGCTATGCCGAGGATAGCGACAAGCCGCTGCGGGATATGAACGACATCGAGGCAGCCCGCTATCTGGATGGTGTTTCCCGTGCCTATGTCAATGTTGGCAACCGCAAGCAGTTCTTCCCCCGGCGCGAGCTGGAAACGCTGCGCTACAGCATCGAGGAGACCTACAGCGGACTCTATCAGGAGATTCGTGGACTTCTCGGCCGGCCGCTCGGGAAGCGTCGCAGGCTCGATGTTGGCAATGAACTGACCTACGCTCGTTACGGACTCTGGAACTACGTGCTCAAGGCCAGGCAGAACGACCCGCAGTTCAGCGAACTGAAACGTGCCGGCCAGAATCTGCACGGGCTGATGCGAACGATGCTCTTCAAGCGGTTTGAGTCGAGCGTCCATGCCTTCCGCGAAACGCTGCGGCGGATGATCTCCACCCAGGAAGGCTTCCTGGTGGGATTGGATGGTGGACTGATTGCCGCCGGCGAAGGAGCCGAAGCACTGCTCGGGCGCACAGAGTCGCTCGAAGACAGCGAGCTGCTCGACGCACTGGCCGATGTCAGCAAGCAGTACAACAGCGCTGATTTCAACGTTGACCTGCTCGGCGAGCATGTCCGGGCCGATATTGACCTGCTGCGACGAATCCTGGCGCTGGTCGAACCGATCACCCCGGACCAGGATGCCAAGCTCCAGACACTGAAGGAACGGCTGGGGCGCTCGCCAATCAGCAATCACAACAAGTGCCTGATCTTCACCGAGTTTGCTGACACGGCCCAGTATCTCTATGAGAACCTGAATCCTGGCAATACGGACCCGACGATCGACTACATCTATGGAGCCGACAAGAGCAAGTCGCGGGTGGTCGCCCGCTTCGCGCCGAAAGCGAACCCGGAGTACTACTGGCGCTTCGAGACCGAACCGGAAACCAGACTGTTGGTCGCAACCGATGTCCTTTCCGAGGGTCTCAACATGCAGGATTGTGACATCGTCATCAACTACGATCTGCACTGGAACCCGGTGCGGCTGATCCAGCGATTCGGCCGGATTGATCGCATCGGGTCAGAACACGACGTCATCTACGGCATGAACTTCCTGCCGGAACAGAACCTCGAAAAGCAGCTCGGTCTCCAGCAGGTGCTCTCTGCACGGATCAGGGAGATTCACGACACCATTGGCGAAGATGCCCCGATTCTCGACCGATCCGAGCAGATCAACGACGAGGC
>CAZRNC010000508.1:0-2255 GCA_964601285.1 uncultured Thermomicrobiales bacterium
TCGAATGACCTCGAACGGGCGCAGCTTGTTGCGCCCGTTTGCTTTGGGTGACAATCAGGGATGACATGTCTAGCCTTTCTTCTCTTCTGGAAACGTGATGACCATCTCTGATGCGCCACTGGTTGCGAGCTTGCTGATTGCCGTTGTTGGCGGGTTGTTGTCGTTTCTGTCGCCGTGCGTCCTGCCGTTGGTGCCGGGCTATCTGGGGTACATGACCGGGTCGATGGTGGAGGGCGCTGCTGCACCGCCCCGGCGGGTGTTGCTCGCCCATTCGCTGGCATTCGTGCTGGGCTTTGCTGTTGTGTTCACCGTTGCAGGGCTGGCGCTCGGGTTGCTGGTGTTGCAGTTGCAACAAGGGTTGGATTTCCTGCGCTGGTTCGGTGGACTGGCGGTGATCGTTCTTGGAGTGCATACCCTTGGCCTGATCCGGATACCAATCCTCGACCGTCAGGCGAGGTTCGGGACAGATGACAACCTGCCACGTGGCAAGCTCGCGACGTCGTTTCTGCTGGGCATCTTCTTTGCGGCAGGGTGGACACCCTGTGTTGGTGTCATTCTCTCGGCAATCTTCGCGATGTCAGTTGTCGATGGCGGCCGTGCCGGTGCGCTGTTCTTTGCCTATGCTGTCGGGTTGGGGATTCCGTTTGTGCTGACAGCGCTGCTGATCGGGCCGGCGACTCCACTGTTACGGCGGCTCAACCGGCGAGCCGGGCTGGTCTCCGCGATCTCGGGCATGTTCCTGATTATTGTTGGAATTCTGTTATTGACTGACTCGTTTGTGAGGCTGGCAACCTGGGCGCCGGTCTGGGAGCCGGGATTCCTCTCCTGAAATCGGCGATATCGCGTACAATCTCCTGCAACGGGTCTTGGGGTGACACACGCCGGGAGGAAGAAACGCAGCCATGGTGAAGATTCAGTTCAGACGCAAGCCGGCGCCGCCGGTCGAACCGAACCGGAGCAGTCCGAATATGCCCGGTGCATACCTGTTCACCTTGCGCTCGGTTCCCCGGCATCATGACCCGATTCGTGATGTCATCAACGCCAGTGGCAGCGCCCGAGTCTGGTTCAGCGAACCGCTCGCCTACCTGCGCGGCCAAGGCGTTTCGATCTTCCGCGTTGAAGCCCGGGATACGAAGTTCCTGGATGCGCTCTATGAGTGGTGGCGCAAGACGGAGAACGACGAAGCCTTTTCTTTTGACATCAACCTTTTCGTCAACGACCGGGAGTTTGTGGCGTCGATGCGTGAGCATACGCCGGCTGAGGTGGCAAAGATGATTGAGTCGGAAGCACCGCGCGGCACCCGCGACTGATCATTCCGGCTCCGATGTCGTCCGTAAAGCAATCCGGGTCAACACCAGCGCAGCCGCAAACGCGAACAGACTATAGAGATAGGCATCTCCAAACTCGGAGAATGCGTCTGCTCCGGCGTAGATCGGCAGCAGTGTGGAAGTTGACGTCTCGCGGACGGCCAGCAGGGTCGTAGCTGCGGCCGCTCCGAACCCTCCGCCAACAAAGAAGAGCATGTTGTAGATGCCCAGTCCGACGCCGGCGTAACGTTGCGGAATGGACCGGGTGAGCGTCACCGAGAGCGGTGAGTTGACCATCGCCTGTCCGATACCCAGGACAACCAGCAGGCCGGCAATGACCAGCGTCGATTGGCCGACGCCGATGGTTGCCATCAGCGTGGTCATCAGCACACTGATGACCAGTCCGGCGGAAACGAGCTGCAGCGCGTTTACCTTGTCGGCCAGCCTGCCCATCGGCCTGCTGAGCAGCGTCAGGACAACTGCCTGTGGCAGTAACGCAAGCCCAACCGTTGCGGTGCTGAGTCCATTTACCCGCTCAAGCAGGAACGGTGCGAGGATCAACCCTCCCACGTTTGCGCCCATCGCCAGGAACCCGATTCCGCAAAGCATCAGATAGCGCCGGTTGGCCAGGAGTGCCCGCTCGATAAACGGGAACCGCACCTTGCGCTGGCGGAAGATTGTTGCCAGCAGTGCGATCGCAGCGACGGCGAACGCTCCCAGGACGGTAATGGAGTTGAACCCACGCTCCTCGATGTTTCCGATGCCGAACAGCGTGCCGGCGATCGTTAGGCCGAGGACGACCCCTCCCAACCAGTCGACCGGGGTCCGATTGGTTTCAAGGTGTCCGGGAAAACGTTTGAGCGCCGCCGGCACCAATAGAACCAGTCCGGCACTGACCAGGAACACAAAGCGCCAGGATGCAAACTCGGTGAGCGTGCCGCCCAGGGT
>CAZRNC010000509.1:0-2231 GCA_964601285.1 uncultured Thermomicrobiales bacterium
CTCGCCGAAGCCGGAGATGGTGACCATGGTGGCGTGGTTCTTGCCGACGTTGACCTGGATGAGGATCTCAGCGTTGACACGGGGGACATTGCCCTCGCGGCCCCCCATGACGAAGACCTGGTTGGGCCGCCCAGTTCGTCCGGACCGGTAGCCGCGCTCCTTGAAGAAGGCGGTGGCGTCTTCGATCACTTCGGACAGGCTGCCGGTTGCCACCACCTTGCGCTGGAAGCGGGTGCGCTCCATTTCGGCGTTCATCGCTGCTCGTTGCGCGGCAGGATCAGTCATGCAGTTAGCTCTCACCGGTGGGCGGGGTCTCGTCCGGGAACTCCCAGCTCTCGCCCGGTTTCAGCACGACCGCTTTGGCGGACGTCTGCTCTTCCAGAGTCTTGCCCCATGCTTCACCGTCCTGCTTGATCGGCGGGAAGGTGTTGTAGTGGCAGGGCAGAACCGCCTTGGGCCGCAGGAACTTCGCGGCGCGCAGGGCGTCCTCCGGCCCCATCGTGTAGAAGTCGCCAATCGGCAGGACTGCGAGATCAAGACCAGCCTCGCCGATCAGTTGCATGTCCAGAAAAAGACAGGTGTCGCCGGCGAAGTAGATCTTCTTGCCGGCGAAGGTGACGAGCATGCCGGCCGGGATGCCGTTGGCCACGACCTGGTCGCCATCGGTATAGCTGGAGCTGTGCCAGGCCGGCGTGATCTTGACCGTTCCGCCGTCAAAGTTCGTCGTTCCGCCGAAGTTCATGCCGGTAGCGTTGACCCCTTTTTTTGAGAGGAAGTTGGCCAGTTCGACGGTGGTGATGATCCCGGCGCCGGTGCGTTCGGCAAGGGCGACGGCATCGCCGACGTGGTCATTGTGGGCGTGGGTGATCAGGATCGTTGTCGGGTTGACATCGTCTGCCGAGATCGTTGCGGTCGGGTTGCCGGTGATAAAGGGATCGACAGCAACGACATAGCCTTCCGATTCAAGGATGAATGCAGAGTGTCCGATGTAGGTGATCGTTGCCATGGGGTGTCCTTTCGCTGATCGCAGGTTTTTCGCCGCCGGAGGCGACTACGTCAATACTACCCGGTTTCGAGAGGTGTGCTGTCTCATATCATCGTACGGGAGAGGCCATGCCTCTCCCGTACGATGGCCAGTGCGGCCTCTGATCAATTCCGCGTGTAGACGACGTGGCCATCGGTGACGGTGAGGTCGACCTGGACCTTGCCGATCTCGGCGGCGTCGACTGCGGCGATGTCGGTTTCGAAGACGACGGCGTCGCCGATCATGCCCGGGGCCAGTCTGCCCTTGATGTTCTCCTCGAACGAAGCATAGGCACCGTTCCAGGTGTAGGCGCGCAGTGCCTCGTCGAGCGAGACGGCTTCCTCGGCCCACATCACTTCGCCCTCTTCGCTGAGGCGGGTCATCATCGTTTGCAGGCCAACGACAGCGCTGGTGCCGACGACCGGCGCATCGGTCGAGGCAGCCGCGACGATCCCGTGCTCGTAGAAGGTGTTCATGCCGTAGGCGTAGCGGATGCGGTCCCAGCCGAGGTTCTGGATGTAGGCCTTGTTGAAAGCGTGCAGGAAGCTGGTGCCGGGAATCGGCACTGCACCAATTTGCTTGATGCGGTGGATAATGTCCATGTCTATGATCGAGCAGTGCTCGATGCGGTGGCGATGGTCGGGTCGCGGGGCCGCTTCGAGCGCTTCCTCAAAGCAATCCAGCAGCAGGCTGATCGCGGCGTCGCCGATGGCGTGGGCACAGCACTGGAAGCCGGCCATGTGCGCCTTCTTGAATTTCCACTTGAACTCGTCCGGCTCCTGCATCCAGAGTCCAACGTTGTCGGTTTCGTCCTCATAGGGCCGAGACATGCGGGCGGTGCGTCCACCGATCGAGCCATCGAGGAAGAGCTTGGCCGGCCCGATGCGGAGCCATTCGTCGCCGAAACCGGTCGAGATGCCCAGGTCGATCAGGTTATCCAGCGTCTCGTCGATCATCATCATCAGATAGCTGCGGACTGGTAGCGTGCCGTCGTCCGCCAGCTGCTGATAGGCCTGCATGTGGACATTGTCGCGGACTCCGGCTTCTGCCCAACTGGTGACTCCATTGGAGAGGAACTCCGCGCCGGCGGCAAGCAGGGCAGCCTTTGCCTGTTCGACCGTTGGCGGGGGCATGATCTGGCGAACGAGCGTCTGGGCCGATTCGCGCAGGACACCGGTCGGCTCGCCGTGTTCGTCCCGGTCGATCA
>CAZRNC010000510.1:0-2229 GCA_964601285.1 uncultured Thermomicrobiales bacterium
CTCCATCGCCTTGTCACAGATCTCGAGGACCTCGTCGATGACCGAGAGGCCGCGACGGGCTTCGTCGGGTGTGATGATCAGCGGCGGGGCGACGATCAGGACGTTCCAGTGGAGCATGAGCGCCACACCGCGCTGCATGGCTGCCTTGCCCATTTCACCCACTGCGCCCATCTGGGCTGCGGAAGCGTTGAAGGGAGCCAGCATCTCCTTTGTCTCTCGGTTCTTGACCAGCTCGACACCCCAGAAACAGCCGCGTCCACGGACGTCGCCGATGCTCGGGTGCTTTTCCATCAATGCGCGTAGGCCAGGGCCGAAGACCTCGTCGCCGAGCATTCGGGAATTCTCGACAACGTTTTCCGATTCCATGACATTGATTGCACCGACGCCGGCAGCGCAGGCAAGCGGGTGTCCGGAGTAGGTCAGGCCGCCATAGAAGACCTTGTCGCGGAATGAATCTGCAACCTTGTCCGAGATCAGCACCGCGCCAAGCGGAACATAGCCGCTGGTGATGCCCTTGGCACAAGTGATGATGTCCGGCACGACGTCGAATCCCTGGGAGCCGAACCAGTAACCGGTGCGGCCGAAACCGGTCATCACTTCATCAAGGATCATCACGATGCCATGCTTGTCGCACAGCTCACGGACTCCCTGAAGGTAGTTCCCTGGCGGCACGAGGATGCCATTTGTGCCAACGATGACTTCCATGATGATGCCGGCGACCGTTTGAGGTCCCTCGTACATAAGCGTCTCTTCGAGGTGTGCCAGCGCGCGTTCAGCTTCCTGCTCCTCGTTTTCCGAGTAGAACGATGAGCGGTAGGTGTAGGGTCCGGTGAAGTGGACTACTCCGGAGATGGCTGGCTCTGAAGCCCAGCGTCGCGGGTCGCCGGTCAGGGCAATCGCGCCATGGGTTGCGCCGTGATAGGAGCGGTAGGCAGCGAAGATCTTGTGCCGGCCGGTATGGGCGCGGGCAAGCTTGATGGCGTTTTCGTTCGCCTCTGCCCCGCCGTTGGTGAAGAAGACCATGTTCAGATCGCCTGGAGAACGTTCTGCAAGCAAGTGGGCGAGTTCGGCAGTCTTGTCGTTAGCAAACGAAGGTTGGACGACACACAGCCGGTCTGCCTGTTCCTTGATGGCATTGACCACGCCTGGGTGCTGATGACCGAGATTCGAGTAAATCAGCTGGGAAGAGAAGTCGAGGAATCGTCGACCTTCCATGTCCCAGAACTCACAACCTTCACCGCCGACGATCGGCAGCGGATCGATGCTGTTCTGGGCAGACCAGGAGTGAAAGACATGGGCACGATCCCACTTTCTCACTCGCTCTTCCGACTGCATATCCATTGTGACCATTGAATTGCCCTCCTGGCGTATACACGACCACAGACTGACCTGCATTTATAGCACGAGACAGGGCAGATGCTCGCCGGTTGGGCTAAGATGCGAAGAACAGACGATGGGACAAATCCTCGAATCAGGAAGGGCAGTGCAGATGGCTTCAAAATATTCCACCGCCGAACTGCGGCAAATGGATCTCGATCACATGCTCCACCCGGTGACCAATCTCAAACAACACGCCAAATCGGGACCGCTGACGATGGTTCGTGGTGATGGCAGCAAGCTCTGGGATTCGAACGAGAAGGAGTACATCGACGCGTTCGCCGGCCTCTGGAACGTCAATGTCGGTCATGGGCGGGTTGACCTGGCCGATGTCGCACGGGAGCAAATGGTCGAACTTGCCTACGCTCCGACGTTCTTCGGTCTGGCCACGCCGCCGGCGATCGAGCTTGCCGCCAAGCTGGCGAAGATGTATCCCGGCCCGATCAACCACTTCCAGTTCACCAGTGGTGGTGCGGAATCGAACGAGACAGCGATCAAGATTGCTCGCTACTACTGGTCAATTCAGGGCCAAGGCAGCAAGATCAAGATCCTGTCGCGGATGATGGGTTACCACGGGATCGCCATGGGAGCGCTCGCCGCAACCGGCATTCCCGGCTACTGGACGCACTTCGGCCCGCGGCCGGAAGGCTTCCTGCACCTGACCGCGCCATACTCCTATCGCAACGCTGGCGAGCTTGATGAGGATGGTTTCGTCGATGCGCTGGTAAAAGAACTCGAAGAGACCATCGAGCGCGAAGGGGCGGATACCATTGCCGCAATGATCGGTGAACCGGTCCAGGGTGCGGGTGGCGTTGTGCCACCTCCCCAGCGCTACTGGAACGCGGTTCGCGA
>CAZRNC010000511.1:0-2220 GCA_964601285.1 uncultured Thermomicrobiales bacterium
GCCTGTTCCCGGCTGAGCATTCCGGGATTGCCGGAGTCAGTCAGGTTGATCAGTGCATGATCCTCCGGGTCGAACGCCACGTTGAGTGCGGCATTGAGCCAGCCAGCCATGCCGATCTGGGTAGCGCCCAGATGATTGATAATCTGTCCAGCGGTCCAGACCTCGTTGCCCTCCGCATCTGGCGGTTGTTCGTCGAATGCCGATTCCGGCAGGTGGAAGGTGAGCGTCTTCAATGCCAGCCGGATTGCACCCAGCGCCAGGCGAAGCTCTTCCATCGAGAATGCCCCGGCTTCCTGGTCGAATGTCGAAATCCGTTCGTCGACTACCCGTTTACCCGCCAGCCGGAACTGTTCCGGAGCCAGCCGCTCTCGCTGACACCCCGGATGCTGTTTCTCGGCTACCATGTTTGCTCCCCTCGGTTGGCGTACGTACATTTGTTCTAGAGTTAGAATAGCACGCATGTTCTAGACTGATCAAGTGAAATTTGTCGCCTGAAACGCGAATGATTGAAAGTGGGAATAGAGTGGTGAAAAGAGCAACGGCAAGAGCAGCTGCGCTCGGTGTTGTAACCGGACTACGCTCGCAGCTGCCGATGGCATTCCTGGCAAGGACGGCAGACGAACGACTGCTTGCTCATCCAGTTGCCCGGTGGGGGACAGCGTTCGGAGCGGCATCGGAGGTGGTGATCGACAAGTTGCCGATTACCCCGAGCCGGCTGAATCCGGGCTCGCTCACCGGGCGAATGGTGCTCGGTGCAATCGGCGGAGCGGTGATCTCCAGGCGGTGGCGTGGGTCACCGGTGGGCGGGGCCGTGGTCGGTGGAGTGGGCGCTGTAGCCGGCAGTTTCGCAGGCTATCATCTTCGAAAGCAGCTCGGACAGCGAACCGGATTGCCAGATCCGCTGTTTGCCGTACTGGAAGATGGCATTGCCCTCACTGCAGCCTCGCTCCTGGTGAGGGCACGGAAATAATTGCTTACCTCACGCCGGCGGGAGAGTGATTGTCGATGTAGACCGGCGCATCGAAGTAGCGGATGACCGGCGGCACACCATAGATCGAAGCGGCTTTTTCTTTCCAGGCGTCGGTATACATCGCGTCGGCTGCCTCGCGGGATTCCCAGAGATAGAACCCGCCGAGTGCCTTGCCGTCGTTCTCGTAGATGTAGGCCTTGGAATGCAGCCCGTCGCGTCCACGATAGTTGGGCGCAGTTGTGTTGAAGCGTTCCACCGCTTCATCCTGGGTCAGTGCTCCGTTGGTCTCAAACAGAATCAGCACGCCAATCATAGGGTTGATTTCCTTTCGTTTGCTATTGGCTTGCGCTGCCGCCAATAAGTTCGCGCATGTCCTCGACAATCATGTTGAGCGGTGCCTGGAAGGGGTAGATCGTGCGCAGATTGCCCTGCTGGTCGATCAGGTAGCTGTAGGCAGTGTGGTCGACCAGATAACCTGCTGCAGTCGGGGTTCCGGCCGAGCGGTTGAAGAAGAGGTAGTAATCGGTGCTGACCGCCCGGACATCCTCTTCATCGCCGGTTAACCCGATAAACGCCGGGTCGAACTTTTCGACATAATCCCGCAACACGTCCGGGGTATCCCGTGTGCCGTCGACGCTGACCATCACGAAATTTGCCTGGTCACCCAGTTCGCCCAGTTCACGTTTGATCACCCGGAACTCGGCAAACGTTGTCGGGCAGATATCCGGGCAGTGGGTGAACCCGAAGAAGAGCAGTACCGGCTTGCCCTGGAGATCACTCAGACTGGTCGGTTCGCCATGCTGGTTGGTGAGCGTGAAATCGGTGAGGGCACGGGGCGGGTCGATCGTCTGCCGGCGTTCGACGACGACCGTATCATCGCCGCTATTGCTGTTGGCAAGGCGTGGCAGGCCAAGCGCCATCGTCCCGATAATGACAGCGACGATCAGCGCCAGCATTCCGACGCGTTTTGGTTCCAGCAGCGAGCGTTCGTTCGACGTATCCATTGTCTGATTAATCCTGTGGTGCCCGGCGAGTTACTGGTCGATGACCGGAATATCCGGCACTTCGATCCGTTCGCCGGTGTTGAAGACAAGGGTAACAGTCACGCTGTCTCCCGGTTCGAGCTGTTCGGTGATGTCGATCAACATAATATGAAAGCTGCCCGGCGTAAACTCGACCGATCCGTTGGCAGGAACCTCGACTGCTTCTACCGGGCGCATCCGCATCAGGCCGTTCTGGTTTTCGGTCTG
>CAZRNC010000512.1:0-2208 GCA_964601285.1 uncultured Thermomicrobiales bacterium
ATCTCCATCGTCAGCACACGCTGCAAGCAGCACCAATACGAGCGTCATGGCGAGGGCTGCGGCTATTCTGTTCACATATTTCATTTGGATAATTCTCTTGATTCCGTTGTGGAGCGCTCCACGGTGGAGACTCCTTCATTGGAACCCAAGAATAAAGTTAGGCAAGCCTAATGTCAAGAGTTAGACTCGGATGATTCGACGGTTTACTGCCGCTGCCCGCAGATCGCTGCGAAAATCCGGGTGAGCGATCTCGATCAGTGCTTCTGCTCGATGGCGGATCGTTCTGCCTCGCAAGCGAGCGATTCCGAACTCTGTGACGACATACTCGACGTGACCACGCGTAGTGACAACGCCGGCCCCCGGATCCAGCGTCCCGACGATCCGAGAGATGGTTCCACCTCTCGCAGTCGATGGCAGCGCAAGAAACGCCTTGCCACCTGGCGACAGCACCGCACCTCGAACGAAGTCCATCTGGCCACCAATGCCACTATAGATCCGTGTACCGATCGAGTCGGCAGAGACCTGACCGGTGATGTCAATCTGGATCGCTGAGTTGATCGCAATCATGGCGTGTTGCAGACGGATTTCCTGAGGGTCATTGACGACCGAAGAAGGATGAAATTCGACAAACGGGTTGTCGTCAACAAAGTCGAACAGACGCTGGCTTCCGGACACGAACGAGGTGATGATCCTGCCCTGAAACCGTGTCTTCTGTCGGTTGGTGATGACACCTTGCTCGACCAGATCAACCACGCCATCCGTAAACATCTCGGTATGGATGCCGAGGTCGCTATGGTGCCCCAGTTCGGCAAGGACAGCGTTCGGAATTGCGCCGATGCCCATCTGGAGTGTCGCGCCGTCCGGAATCTCGGCAGCGATCAATCTGCCGATCGCCTGCTCCGTTTCTCCCCAGATTTCCGGGTCATGGGTTGGCAGCGGGTGGTCAGTCTCGACCGCCACGTCAATCCGGCTGACATGGATCGAGGTGTTCCCACGGGTCCGCGGTACCTGCGGGTTGATCTCGGCAATCACGATCCGGGCATGATCGACAGCAGAACGGGCAGCAGCAACCGAGGTTCCGAGCGAACAAAACCCGTGACGGTCGGGAGGAGAGACCTGTACCAGCGCAACGTCAAGCGGCAACGTGCCGTCCCGGAAATACCGTGGAATCTCCGAAAGAAACGCCGGCGTATAGTCCGCCCTGCCATCATTGACGGCCTCACGCACATTCGCCCCGACGAAGAGCGCGTTCACCCGCGCATGGCTGGCCATCTCAGGCGCGGCATATGGAGCGGGACCTTCAGTGTGAAGTTGAACGATCTCGACATCCTGCAGCGCAAGAAGACGATCCGCCAGCCCTGAAATCAGGACTGGCGGCGCCATCGCTGCTTCGTGAATGTACATACGCTGCCCGGACTCGATCCGGCGCATCGCTTCATCGACTTCGGCTATTCGAGGTCGATCCATGGTTCCCGCTTACTCTCCCCAGGTATCGCGCAGGACGCGCACCCAGTTTTCATGAGCAATTTTCTTGAGTGATGCCTGGTCGTAACCGGCGCTTTCCAGAGCCTCCAGCAACACGTAGTTGCGCGAGGCATCGCCCATTTCGCTCGGCAAGGTTGTGCCGTCAAAGTCAGAACCCAGGGCGACTCCGTCGATTCCAAGCCGCTCGACGAGGTATTCGATGTGCTCGACCATCTTGGAGATCGGCGTGTTGTCCGGATCGCGTGCACCATCTTCCCGCAGGAATGAGACGGCATAGTTCAGCCCGACCACGCCATTGCTGGCGCGAATCGCCTCCAACTGCTTGTCGGTCAGGTTTCTCGATACCGGGCTGATGGCATGCACATTGGAGTGCGTCGCCACCAGCGGATGCTCCGAGATCGCTGCAACGTCCCAGAAGCCTTTCTCGTTCAGGTGAGCCAGGTCAATCATCACACCAAGCCGGTTGCAGTCTCGGACCAGTTGCTTACCGGCGTCGGTCAAACCCGGACCGGTGTCCGGAGATGCCGGCAACGTATCCGGCTTGCCCCGCACCCAGGTGACACCATGGCCGAAGATGTTCGACCGGCTGTGGGTAATTCCAACCGAACGCAACCCGGCCGAATGAAAGAGCGTCAGGGTGTCGCCTTCAGCATCCAACGGTTCGGCTCCCTCGATGTGGAGCAGGATCGCGTGGATATTGTTGTCAAGACAGTGCTGCAATTC
>CAZRNC010000513.1:0-2203 GCA_964601285.1 uncultured Thermomicrobiales bacterium
ACGAAAACCTGATCGATATCCTGACCTACGTCTTCCAGTCGTCCTAGATAGCTATGTAGCGGGCGCATGGATGAAGATCAATGCGTTGATTCGGTGCCGATAACAACGTCATCCCGAGCCGCTTAATTTGTCATCCCGAGCGAAGTCGAGGGATCTCGAGCCACGAAGCGTTCGAGGTGAAGGCGAATTTCATGGAAAGAGATCCCTCGACTTCGCTCGGGATGACAAACAAGATGGCATGTATAAGCCAAAACCAGAAGTGGTTCGAACGGCAACGAGTTGCGCCCGTTCACAGTTACTTCTCCAGCGCCCACGCCATCACCGCTTGCTGTACCGGTTTCAAAAACCGTTTGAAGCCATAGCCAGCGAACGCTGGATGCTCAATCGCGCCGGCAGAAACCTCTCGCCCACGAATAAACGGTGGACACGGCGAAAACCGGACTCCCTCCGGAGCGGAATCAAGCAGCGTCGAGGTAATCTGAAACGGCGCGAGTGCGTCGCCATGGTTGCCGGGGCCATCGGTGATCACCACATCCGCCGACCTGATCGCGGTACCCAGGTCGCCAACCCACGGCATTCCCGCAATCCTGAGATCCGGCGGACAGCACTGCTGCATCTCCAACCCGAACGCCCGGGCTGCTTCCCACCATGCCCGGCCGATGTTCCCATCGGCACCAACAAAGAGGTAGCGCAGGCTGAACAGGTCCCGCTCCTGCGACAGGGCATAGAGGTCGGACAGCACCTCGCAGGGATGATTCACATCGGTCATCGCGTTGACCACCGGTAGCGCGTTTGCACTAGCCAAACGCTCCAGCACAGCGATGTCCCGATGGCGGACCACAGCGATGCTCGCCCATAACGCCGCATACCCGGCGATATCGACCAGATCTTCGCCGGTATCCAGTGCTTCGGGCGGCAGCGTGATCGGTTGCAAACCCAGCTCGGCTGCGCCCCGTTCGAACGAGACGCGCGTCCGCAGACTCGCTGGCGGAAAGAAGAGCACGGCGGCACCATCAAGCATGGGCAGATCTCCCGCGCAGAACGCATTGGCACGGGAGAACAGGTCAGCAAGATCGTCACGTGTCCAATCGAGCAACGTCAGCAGATGTCGCAACTGGTCAGACCCGCCGGAAATCGACCGAATCGCCAAGCCGGCGGACCAACGCCGCAATTGCCCGGCTGCTGTCCCATGTATCGGTCAGGCTGACCGTCTCGCTCGGCGAATGGACATAGCGCCCCGGAACCGACACCAGCCCGGTGGGGATGCCGGCCCGTACCCGTGCAATTGCGTCGGCATCGGTCCCGCTGGACGACGGCGCGGTCTCGACTCCGTAGCTGATCCCCTCAGCCTCGGACGCCTCGACCAGCATGGTGAACATCTGCGGATGGATTGCCGCACCGCGGGCAAAGACCGGTCCGCCACCCATCTTCACGATGCCCCAATCGCGGACACTCGAATCCGGATGGTCGGTCGCCAGCGTCAGATCAATCGCAATCGCCAGGTCCGGATCCAGTCCGTAAGCGCTGGTACGCGCACCAAACAGCCCGATCTCCTCCTGCACCGGTGCTACCGCCCAGACATCTGCGGCAGGTCGCTCGCCATCAGCCAGCATCCGCAACGCTTCCAGAGCAACGAACGCCCCGACCCGGTTGTCCAGACCACGGCAGGCGATCAGATCATCACCCATCTGCAACACCGGTTGCTCAATAACGCCCGAATCGCCCAGCGACACCCGCTTGCGTGCCTCGTCTGCATTCGCAGCACCAATGTCGATCCAGAGCGACTTGATCTTGGAAACCTTGCTGCGCTCGTCGGCATCCATGAAGTGGATCGGCTTCTTGCCGATCACCCCGACCACCGGGCCATCCTTGCCGGCGATCCGGATACGCTGGCCAACCAGAACCTGATCGTCCCAACCACCAATCGGCTTGAACCAGAGGAAGCCATCATCATCAATATGGCTGATCATCACACCGATCTCGTCGATGTGCCCCTCGATCATCACCCGCGGCCCATCCCCCCTCAATCGGGCATAGGACGTCCCCGACGAATCGACCGTCACCTCATCAGCAAACGTCTCCGCCTCCGCCCGCCAGACCCTCCCGGCTTCCTCCTCAGCCCCCGAAGGACTCGCCGTCTCCAGCAGCTTTAACAGAAACTGCTTTGATTCTTCATGCATGTCCCTACCCCTCTCAAGTCATC
>CAZRNC010000514.1:0-1720 GCA_964601285.1 uncultured Thermomicrobiales bacterium
CAACGGCGGACGCATGCCATGCGCCCCTACCCCCCGCCGGGGGCGGTCAGGAGTCCAGGGCAAAGGGGCGCGACGTATCGTCGCGCCCCTTCGAGGAACCGGGTGTTGGTGTTCTAGATTTCCTGGTCTTCGTCGTCGGGGAGGAAGTCCCATTCGGTCTTGGTGATGCCGAGGGTCACTTCGTCACCTGAGACGGTGTTGATCGTGTCGGCCGGCAGGCGCTTGTGCTTCTTGCGGAGCAACCCGTGCTGGACGACGACCTGCATGATGCGGGCCGTTGCAACGTCGTGGACCACTTCGGTTAGCGTACCCAGTTTGCTGCCCTCGGCGTCGACGACGGTCTGGTCGGCTGCAAGGTTCAGCAGCATGGGGTTTTCCTCGGCAACGATGGTGTCAACCGGTGTTGCGACGGCATCGGTCTGCAGGAGCGATGAGCGCGGCACTTCACCGACGAGTGCGCCGTTCTCATCGACGACCGGAATGTTATCGAAGTCGACATCGCCGATTTCAACGCTGGCTTCGGATGTCAGCATGGTGGCACGCAACACCGGGAAAGAGGTTTCCATATGGGCAGATACCATGTCGTCGGCGTTGGCCGTGCGCATGTTGCGCCACTTGATGACACCCACCGGGGTGTGGTTCTCAACGACGATCAGCGAGCGCAATGTCTGCGATTCCATTCTCCGCTGGGCGGAGCGAACGGTTTCGTTCGGTTCGATCGTGTCGAGTTCGTTAGATACCAGTTCGGATACCATGGTGGTTTCGGTGTATTCGGTCATGGTTCGGTTCCTTTCTCAAGAGCGTCATGCCTGCATGGAGCCGGAGGCTGGAGACCGGGACGGGGAGCATGAGGTTACACGGGTGCCGGACCGGGCAGTGTGCCCGTCCATTTCATGCGGACCGCCGGGATAGGCAGGTCCCTGTCCGGATCGCTCGACAGCCATCCGACAAACCAGTGCAAACCCAGAATATCACGGCCCTCCGGTGCCACATGCACCCGAAAGGCATAGATCGACCTGTTAGGATAGCCGTCGAAATGAAGGAGAAACCGAGTGGGAATGATCCTGCGCCCGGCGCTGCCGGAAGACTTTCAGACACTGACCAACATCTGGATACGGGCCGAGGAGTTGCCGGAGGATACCGCGGTCAGTGTGCCAACGGTGCTGCCGCACATGTCTGCTACCGGCATGCTGATTGTTGCTGAAGTGGGTGGCACGGTTGTCGGATTTGGCAGTTCGTTTACCCGGAGCAACGTCCGGTTCATGGGTCAGTTGTTCATCGACCCGTTGCATCAATCCGGCGGTGTTGGTGCGGCGTTGATGCGTGCCGTGATGCCGGTTGACGGTGCCGAGCTGACGACGATCGCCAGTCCTGATCGCCGGGCGGTGGCGCTCTACACCCGCCACGGCATGTTTCCGCTCTGGCCGGTGTATGGCATGGCGGCAGAACGTGGAACGCTGCGCGGGATCGGCGACTCCGGCATCGACATGATTCCGGGGGATGGGAATGATCCAAAGCTGGCGGAGATGGATGCCGGCATCGGGGGGCGCCACCGGCCGGAAGACCTGGAGTATCTCATCGCAAAACGGGGCGGTACGCCGTTCTGGCTTATGCGCGGCGGCGAGATGATCGGCTACTGCATCCTGCAAGTCATGAAGGATGGTGCTGACGAGCTGGACGATACGGAGACCGTTCGGGTCGGGCCGCTCGGAGTGAACGA
>CAZRNC010000514.1:1730-2196 GCA_964601285.1 uncultured Thermomicrobiales bacterium
GACGCTGCGGGATTTCGACGCCATGGCGCTGCCGATGCTGCGGACATGGCCGACTGCATCCGGGCTGCCGTTACTGCTGCGTTCGGGTTCGGATCGAAGATCAATGTGCTGGCGCCCGGCCCTGGAGATGCGTTCCGGACGTTGCTCGATGCCGGCTTCCAGGTCCAGTACTACGACACCTTCATGTCGGCCAGCCGTCCGCCGTTCGTCGATGCCCTGCGCTACGTCCCCGGCAGCGGGGGCATGTATTAGCGCCGCCTTCACAAGAAATGAACACTCGTAGGGGCGCAATTCATTGCGCCCCATTCGCATCAAGTTTAAGAAAAGGCGGTGTCGCTCAACCTGTCATCTCGACCGAAGCGGAGAGATCTCGTCCGCCAGGTAGAAGTCGTGAAGATCCCGTTCGGCGGACGATGTCGATCACTGCAACGCAATCCGTGTCGAGATCTCTCCGCTTCGGTCGAGA
>CAZRNC010000515.1:0-2188 GCA_964601285.1 uncultured Thermomicrobiales bacterium
CTCTCGGCGTAGGTCATGGAGTAGGCGTCGGGGGCGCTTTTCATCCGGGCGAGGGCGGCGGTGTCGCGTGCCCAGCCTTCGACCATTTCGCGGAAATCCCAGTCACCGAGCTGGCTGTGGTGGGCCTTCAGCGAGTCGATCTTCGCTTCCATGAACGCGGTGATATCGACGAAGTGGTCGACACCATCCGCGCCGGAGTTGAGATAGACCTCACTCACCTTGTGCGGTTCCAGGCCCTCTGCCAGCAATTCCGGGAAGGTCAGTCTGTCCCGTGCTGACGGGAAGATCGCTGCCAGCACCGCCTCGCCCATGGCGATATGGTCCGGGTGCTGGATGTAGTTACCCTCGAAGCGCACCGTCGGGTCCTGGCAGATGACGGCATCCGGCTTGTGCTTGCGGATGATCCCGGTGATCTTCTTGCGGGTTTCCAGATCGGCCACCAGTTCGGCATCGCGCATCCGCATGAACTCGACCGTTTTCACGCCGAGGATGGCCGCGGCAGCACGTTGCTCTTCCTCGCGGGTTGCCATGAGCGATTCGCTGGTGAACGAAGGGTCGTCGCTGCCCTTGTCGCCGCTGGTTCCGAGGACGAAGACGATCTCCTGCCCCTCGGATGCCCACCGGGCGATGGTGCCGGCGGCACCGAACTCGATGTCGTCCGGGTGCGACATGATGGCCATCACCTTGCGTGGCCGGGTATCTGTGGTGTCCTGTTCGTCGGACATGAAGCCTCCTTGCTTCCGAATTGCAACACTGGTCATCAGGGAAGTGTAACGCGGCGGGTTGTGGATTTATGCCCCGGATACTGGATAATCAGGCAGACCGGATCAATCGAACCGCACCCGGTAAAGGTGGCGACGATGCGTAATCTCCTTGGCAGACTCCTGGAACGGCCGGCCGAAGAGTTGGGCAGAATCGCTGCGGTCTGGGATGTCGAGCTGCAGGGGCGCGACCGCTTTGCCGATGTTGCCGCGCTCTACCGGGTGATGATCGACATCTGGGCGGCGCGGGATGTCTGGGACCAGCTTGGCCAACCTGAACGTGAAGTCGTCCGGGCAATGGTCGCCCACGATGGCGCTTCGATGGCGCCGGCTGCGGTCGCCCGCGATACCGGGCTTTCCGAGGATATTGCCCTGCAACTGCTCCGCCGGCTCTATGCGTCCGGTATTGTCAGCATCGAGGCCGAAGATCCGGAGCTGCATTTCGCCCAGCGCGATCCGGAGCTCTTCTTGCCGCGTGAGATTGGCATGGTGCTTGGCCGGGTCGACCAGGAATCCGGTTCTCCCGCGGTGCTGGACATGCCGATGGACGAGCTGCTGGCGGTTCCTTCGTTCCCCGAAATTGAGGAAGCTGCCGCCCTCTGGGGCGCAAGGGTCACCCCCGGTGCGCACGCCAGAAGTGAACTGGTCAACATTCTCCGGGAGAATCTGGAACGGCCCGAGCGTGTCGGGCGGTATGTTGGAAACCTCTCCGGGGTTGCCCGCGATCTCTGGGACAGTCTGAAAGCTGCGGACGGAATGTTGCCGCTGAGCGAGGCGATCCCGGCAACACTGAAACCTGCTGCGACCCGCCGCATGCTCCGGGAACTGGCCGATCCGCTGCTTGTCTGGCACGGCTACCGGCAGCATGAAACCGGCAGCGAACGAGTGCTACGGATTCCTGCCGCGATATTGCATCCTGTCAAAATCGAGCCGCCGCCTGTTCCTGAACTGGAAGCGATTGATCCGGCCGGGGTGAGTGAGCCGGTCTGGACCCACCCATTTGCAGCGGTTTGGGATGTTTTGACGATCATGCGCGATGTCACCCATGGGGCACCGCGCTGGCGATCCTTGATCGAAGGTGATCCGGCCATCCACCGCCGTTTTCGCGGCAAGCTCTGGCCGGCCGATCCTGAAAACGGAACCCTGCCGACCGGCTACGTCGAGTTCCTGACCCAGATTGCGGCATCGCTCGGAGTGTTGCGCGACGACAATGGCCGGGCTGCCCAGGGCAACGAGGCGAAGCTCTTCCGGGAGAGTGCATTTACGACCGCCGCTACAAGGTTGGTGGACGCCTGGACGACGACCGAAGGTTGGCCGGAAGGGCGAGAGCGTGTTGACCTGGCACTATGGGGAGCATCCTGGCCTGCCTTCCGGGCGACGCTGATCCGGGCACTTGGTGAACTGGAAGAGGGTGTCTGGTACGACGA
>CAZRNC010000516.1:0-2187 GCA_964601285.1 uncultured Thermomicrobiales bacterium
GTGTCGTTGATCCAGACAACGTCGTCAATGATTGCGATGGTTTCCAACCGGTTGGCGACAGGAGTGCTGCCGGCAAGCCCGGCCCGAACCTCTGCCGGGTCAACGCCTGCTGCCAGCGCCGCGGCCGATGCTGCCAGCGCGTTCTGCAGGTTGTGCTGCCCGGGAATCCGGAACTGGTCGACCGGTCCAAGATCAACCGGCTCGCCATTCCAGCGCCCGGTGAACTGGCCATCCGCTATCCAGAGAGCATAGTCGGCGGAGGCAACTTCTGATCCCACCAACACACGCCGGGCACGACTGTCGCTGGTGAGCTGGTCGATCAACGCATCGCCGGCCGGCACGATCAGCCAATCTTCCGGCTGCTGGTGGCTGGTGATCGAAGCCTTGACCCCGGCGTACTCCTCAAACGAGGTGTAACGGTCGAGATGGTCCTCGGAGATGTTGGTCAGCACAGCGATATGCGGAGAGAGCCCCTGTTCGCCCAGTGCTTCCAGCTGGAACGAAGAAAGCTCCAGCCCAACCGGCATATCCGGAGATACATGCGCGAGCTGGCCGAGCGCTGTGCGTCCCATATTGCCGGCGAGAACCGCTTCCGGCCAGCGCTGGTGCAGGATGCTGCCAAGAATCGATGCAGTAGTCGTCTTCCCCTTGGTGCCGGTCACACCGATGATCGGGGCCGGGCAGAACCGGAAGAAGAGCGTCATCTCCATCTCGACCGGCAAGCCCCGGTCGCGGGCGAGTTCCAGCCAGGGCGAATCACGCGGCACGGCAGGGTTGCGGACGACCATATCCGCCCAGTCGAAATCCGCTTCATCATGCCGGCCAAGGGTGTAGCTGATCTCCAGGTCGCCCAGCTCGGCCAGCGGGCCGGCCAGTTGCTCAGCAGTCTGCAAGTCAGTCACCCGCACTTCTGCGCCGTGCTGCGCCAGGAACCGGGCAACGCCCAGCCCACCCTGGTTGACGCCTAGCCCGAGCAGCAACACCTTAAGATTCTGCAAGTCTGCTGGATTGTGGATCGTCTTCATCATCGCTAGACCAATGCCAATGCCACGCCGAAGAGGCCGGACATCATGCCGATCAGCCAGAAGCGCAGCGTGATCTGGGTTTCTGACCAGCCAATCAATTCGAAATGGTGGTGAATAGGCGCTCTGCGGAAGAAACGTTTACCACCAGTTGCCTTGAAATAGGCAACCTGAACCATGACCGACAGGTTCTCCATCATGAAGACAAACCCGACGACCGGCAGGAGCAGCCACTGGCCGGTCATGAAGGCGGCGGTTGCCAGCGCACCACCAAGAGCCAATGAACCTGTATCGCCCATGAACACCTGGGCTGGATGGGCGTTGAACCAGAGAAAACCAAACAGCGCGCCAACCATCATGAAGCAGAACGTCACCACGGCGACCTGGCCCTGAAGGTAGGCGATGATGCCATAGGCGGTAAATGCAACCGCCGCCGTTCCACCCGCCAGCGTATCCAGCCCGTCGGTCAGGTTCACCGCGTTGGCGGTTCCGACAATGACGAAGATCGCAATCGGGATGTAAAACCAGCCGATGCTGTATTGCCCGGCAAACGGGATATAGACGCTGGTCAGGCCCAACGGAAAGTGGAGTATCAGCGCCGTGACAATGGCAAACAGTGTCAACCAGGCCATCTTGAACCGGGCGGTAATACCCTGGGTTGCGCCACCGACCAGGTTCAGCTTGTCGTCAATGCCACCAAGAATCCCGCAGCCGATCAGGACGCCAAGCGGCAACAGCATCGACAACCGGCCATACAGGTTGAAGATAACGGTCAAAATCACGACCGTCAGGATGAAGATGATGCCGCCCATCGTCGGCGTTCCGGTCTTCACCTCATGATGGTCCTGGATCTCAATCCGGATCTGTTTGCCGATTCCTCGATCCTTGAGGAACACGATAAACGGCCGGCCGATAATCATGGCGACCGCGAACGCCAGGCCGGAGAGCGCCATCGAGACTGCCAGGTTGGCGTCTGCCCCGCTCGGCAGGATTGCCTGGCTGGTGGATTCCAGCATCAGCTTTCCACCTGTCCTGCTGCCACGCCGAGATCACGAACGACGGTCTCCATAAACAGACCGCGCGAGCCTTTGATCAGGATGAGGTCGCCCGGTTGGATAACCTGCTGTACCGCACTGACCAGCGCTGTCTTGTCATCAAACGAAGC
>CAZRNC010000517.1:0-2184 GCA_964601285.1 uncultured Thermomicrobiales bacterium
CGGAGCTGATGATGAACGAACTGCTCCGGGAAATGGGCCAAAGCATCACCGAAGCACGCACCCAGGTTGCCGCAATGATCGCCCAGGAAAAAGAGATCGAGGGCGATCTGCAAGCAGCAGAGCGAGACTCTCGCCAGTGGCACGAGAAGGCTCAACTGGCCGTCTCACGCAATCGGGACGATCTGGCCCGCGAAGCACTCCGCCGGCGCAACGACGCCGCGGAACTCGCTGTTGTTTACGGTCACCAGCATGAATCGCAGAAAGAAGTCGTTGAGAAACTCAAGGGCCAGCTCCGGGTTCTGGAGGCAAAATATCAGGAAGCGGAATCCAAGCGCGGCCTGCTGATTGCCCGCCACCGCCGCGCACAGGCCCAGCAGCGGATCAACGAAACCTTCTCGACGTTGCCAGAGCTGAGCGCCGCCAGCGAGTTGGACCGGATGGAGCGCAAGATCCGCTCAACCGAAGCACACGCCGAAGCCATGCTCGAACTTGAGCAGAGCAGCGTCGAATGGGAGTTTGCCGAACTCCAGTTGGATGGAGACGTCGAACGCGAGCTTGCAGCGCTGAAGGCCGGCAATCTCGACGAGGAGTTCAAGAAGCTTGAAGCAGGCGATCCGGTTGCCAGCAACGAGGAGGAGGTCGAAGATGGCAATTCTTGACCTGATTGAATATCCGGACGCAAAAGATGACGAATTGGTTCACCGCGTACCTGAGCACGGTTCGGGCGAATTCCGGCTCGGCTCGCAGTGCGTAGTCCGCGAATCCCAGCGAGCCGTCTTCTTCCGCGATGGCCGGGCGCTCGACGTCCTTGGCCCCGGCCGGCACACGCTGTCGACCGCCAACATCCCGCTGCTCACCGGCCTGATCGGCCTGCCGTTCGGCTCCAAGAGTCCGTTCCGGGCCGAAGTTTTCTACGTCAATATCCGTGAGTTCATCGACATGAAGTGGGGCACCGCTCAGCCGGTGCTCTACCGCGACAAGGAATTCGGGATGATCCGGGTGCGTGCGTTCGGCACCTATTCGATGAGGATCAAGGACCCGCAGATCTTCGTCAATCAGGTCGTCGGCACTCGCGGCAGCTACAGCACCGGCCAGATCGAGGACTTCCTGCGGTCGATCATCCTGACCGAGTTCAACGACATGCTCGGCAACACGATGACCAGCATCCTCGACGTGCAGTCAATGACCCGCGACATCGCGACGATGGCCCAGCATGCACTGACAGACGACTATGACCGGTTAGGACTGGAACTGCTCAGCTTCCAGATCTTGGCGATCACGCCGCCGGAAGAGGTTCAGAAGCGCATCGACGAGCGTTCCGGCATGGCCGCGCTTGGCGATATGAACACTTACATGCAGTTCCAGGCAGCCCAGGCAATGGGCCAGATGGGCCAGGGCGGCGGCGAAGGCGGTGGCACCATGGCCGACGGCGCCGGCCTTGGAGCAGGCCTTGGCATGGGTATGGCCATGAGCGAAATGATGCGCCAGTCCATGCAACAGGGCGGTGGCCAGCAGCAAGGCACACCAGCACCGGCGGCCGGCAGTGGCGGCGGTGCTGCTCCTGCAGCCGGATCACGCTTTTGCGCTGAGTGCGGCACCTCACTCGCACCTGGAGCAAGGTTCTGTTCAAACTGCGGCACTGCAGCACCAGCAGCCAACGCTTGCCCACAATGCGGAACAGCAGTAACACCGGGCGCGAAGTTCTGTCAGGAATGTGGAACCCAGGTCGGCTAACACCGGCGAAAGAAGGCTGAAGCGGTTGTCACTACATCTGCGAAACAGTCTACGATCCATTCGATTCCCATTTGCCCGCCGGCTCTTCCTGCTTCCAGGGAGAACTGGCGGGCAACTTGCGTTGCCACCGGAAGACCTGGCGATCAACTTCTCGCACGTACTCCATGAACCACCCGATCACCCGACTGTGCAGGCAGCCGTCCGCGCCGCCGGCAAACGGCTTCATGTTTCCGCCCATCCGGACATCATTCTCGACAGTACATTCAACGACCCGCCCGACGTTTGGCTCACGGCTTCTATTGGACTCCCTGACCGGTTACCGGAACTGCTGGAGGTAGACAAAGCAGCGATCATTCAGATCGACAATGGGAATCAACCCACTCGTGAATGTCACTTCTTTGGCGCACCGGCAAGATTGACGCTCCCCGAGTCCACCGCGACCGTTGGCGT
>CAZRNC010000518.1:0-2183 GCA_964601285.1 uncultured Thermomicrobiales bacterium
TGCTGTCAAGCTGGAGGACGGCGAGGTGGTCGCAACGCGGATTCAGGCGATTGTCCGCTCCGGCATTCCGGTGATGGGCCATATTGGCCTCACGCCGCAATCTGCTGCCTCGCTTGGTGGATTCCGGGTGCAGGGACGTTCGCTTGAAGCTGCCCAGGCGGTCCTGAATGATGCGTTGGCAGTGCAGACTGCCGGCGCCTACAGTGTCGTCGTCGAGGCGGTCCCACGTCAGCTCGGCCGGATCATCACGTCGCGTCTTGATATCCCGACGATCGGGATTGGAGCCGGCGTCGATTGCGATGGCCAGGTGCTGGTCAATGGCGATCTATTGGGTGCATACGACAAGTTCACACCAAGGTTCGCCAAGCGTTATGCCGAAATGCAGGATGTCATGCAGTCTGCCTTTCGGGCGTATGCTGAGGAAGTGCGCTCGGGTGAGTTTCCTGCGAACGAACACGGCTTCGCGATGAACCGTGATGTTATCAGCCAGCTGGAACAATCCGGATAACCAACACAACGAAGATTGCATTACAACGGCACCGGGTTCTGTATACTCGCGGGCTGGCGGTGTGCCGTACACCGCAAGGGAACGACTGATACCTACCGGTTCGACCGGTTGCAAAATGGAGATGGCATGAGGAGTTTCAGCCGGATATTACTGCTGACAGGTGTCCTGGCGCTGATGTTGCCGTTGCTGGCCGCGTGTGGCGGTGGTGACGACGACGATCCAACTACCCCGCCAGAGGCGACAAGCGCAACGACCGATCCGACGGCAACGTCCGCTCAGGAACAGGACGCTGATCCGACTGCGACCGACGAGGCGGCCAACGAGGATCCGACCGAAACCGCCGGGGCAGAACCAACCGAGTCGGATGCGACCGAACCACCTGCGCAATCTGAAGATCCAACTGCGACTGCCGAAACTGGAGCGGACCCGACCGCGACCCAGGGACAACAGCCGCCACCCCGAACTGATCCGTTTGCCTATGGCTGGAATGTTGCGCTGCGTGGTGACGATGGTGGCCAGAGCCACAACTTCGGCACGAACATCCTCGTCCAGCAGAGCGGATTTGGCTGGGTGCGGTTCCAGATGGAGTGGAGCCAGTTCCAACGTGGGCCGGAATCCTGGGACCCGCTGCCGATGGACCGGGTCATTCAGGATGTTTTCTCCAGCGGGCTGAACATTCTGGTAACCGTTGCCAAGGCTCCGGACTGGGCGCTCGATCCCAGCGGTGAGCAATTGCTGGCGGACTACGGCACCTTTGAAGACTTCATGGCATTTGTTTCCGACCGCTACAAGGGTCGTGTGCAAGCCTGGGAAATCTGGAACGAGCAGAACCTTGCCCACGAGGTAAATGGCACAGTCCGGGCACAGGACTATCTGGATTTGCTGCGCGCCGGCTACAACGGCATCCAGCAGGGCGATCCGTCGGCGCTGGTCGTCTTTGGCGGACTTACCCCGAACGGAGTCAATGACCCGACGATTGCTATTGATGATGTCCAGTACATGGAAGAGGTCTACGCCCTGAATGATGGCGAGATCCGGCAGTACTACGACATTATGGGAGTCCACGTATCCGCCACCCAGACCGAACCGGACCACTCCTGGCCAGACAATCCGGGGCCGGAAGCCTGGGGCGATCACCCGAGTTTCTACTTCAAGCGAGCCGAAGAGCTCCGTGACGTGATGTTGGCCAACGATGACGCCGAAACGATGATGTGGCTGACCGAGTTTGGCTGGACCACCGAGAACCAGGCTCCAGGTTATGAGTATGGACAGTTCAACTCTGAAGAGGACGTCGCCAATTACCTGGTGCGTTCGTTCGAGATCATGACGACCGAGTGGGACTTCGTGTCCGGTGCGTTCATCTGGAACCTGAACTGGACAACGCTGGTTGACCCGGCAGACGAGAAGTATCCCTGGTCTGCCGTCAACGCCGACTGGTCCCTGCGCCCGGCATTCGAGGCCGTCCGCGACATGCCGAAGTCGCAGTAGTTATCCCGAGAATCCGAAACACCCCGGCTCTGATAGACAGAGCCGGGGTGTTTTTCTGTCATTCCGACGAAGGAGGAATCCGTTCTCTTTTTGACACCAGGAGCTACGGATTCCTCCTTCGTCGGAATGACGGTTCAGGATTATTGGTCCTGATTGGACCTACGTCTTGCAAGACTCCGCTATGATC
>CAZRNC010000519.1:0-2182 GCA_964601285.1 uncultured Thermomicrobiales bacterium
CAAACACCAAGGTCTTCACGGCTACGCTGGCCATGAAGATGCAGGAAGCGGGCAAACTGGACCTCGATACCCCAATCAAGGAGTACCTGCCTGATTTCCGGCTGGCTGACGAGCAGGCACAGGCGACGATTACCATGCGTCACCTGCTGACGCACATGTCCGGACTTGAAGGTGACAAGTTCGACGACACCGGCGTCGGTGACGATGCGCTGACGACGTTCATTGACCAGGCCTACACCTGGGGCCAGGAGAGAGATCCCGGCGAGATCTGGAGCTACTGCAACAGTGGCTTCTCGTTGGCCGGCCGCGTGCTGGAGCATCTTGCCGGCAAGCCCTATGAAGAGGCTGTCCGCGAGGAGATCTTCGCGCCGCTCGGAATGAATCGCTCGTTCTGGCACGCCCATGAAGTCGTGATGTATTCAGCAGTCGCCGGCCACTCCTGGAACGGCGAAGCTGGTCAGCATGTCGTCGCCCATCCATGGGCAATTCCGCGCTCCTCAAATCCTGCCGGCGCGATCATCTCCAACGTTGAGGATGTCATCACGTTCATGCGGTTCCACATGGGCGACGGCACCTGGAACGGCGAACGAATCCTTGGTGAAGACACGCTCCGGGCGATGCGACAGGAGATGGCGCAGGTCAACTCGTCAACCCGCTGGGGCATTGGCTGGACGCTCGGCACGATCGCCGGACACCAGGTTCTCAGCCATGGTGGCTCGACGAATGGCCAGAACACCCAGATGCTCTCGGTGCCGGACAAGGGCTTCGTCATCTCGGTACTTGCCAATAGCGACCGGGGTTCCCAGGCGATTGACAAGATCGTTGACTGGGCGCTGGAGCGCTACTGCGGCCTCTCCAAATCCGAACCGGAGCGCATTTCATTGTCCGCGGCCGAACTGGAGCGATTCACCGGAACCTATAGCCGCGACCTTGGTGACTCGGTGATCACGGTTGTGGATGGCAGCCTGCATGTCGAGACGACGCTGGTGCATCCATTGACCAATGAAGAGATCACGATGGAGCCGGCTACGCTTGAGCCGCTCGGCGACAATGAGTTCATCGCCGTCGGTGGTGAGTTCGATGGCATGCGGACGGAGTTCATTTTCCGGGATGGCGATCATCCGAAGTGGATGCGATTTGGCTACCGCCTGGTGGCACGCAAGAACTAGATAGAGAGTGGAACAACAGAGTATGGAATCTGGATTTGCAGCGGAGTTGGCCCAGTTGGTCAATCGGGAACGGATCAAGTGGGGCGTGCCGGGCATCGCGGTCGGCATCCTCAAAGAGGGCAAGATTGAGACTGAGGGCTATGGCGTCACCAGCCTCGAAACCGGCTGGCCAGTCACGCCGGATACCCTCTTTGAAATCGGATCAAACTCGAAAGTCTTCACGACGACATTGCTGATGACCCTGGTCGACCAGGGCAAGGTTGACCTCGATGAACTGGTCAAGACCTATCTGCCAGACCTCAAACTGCAGGACATGACCGTCCTTGATGAACTCAAGGTGCGCCACCTGGTTTCCCACCAGTCCGGGATCTGGGGTGATGTTTTTGACGACCATGGCTGGGGCGACGATGGACTGGCAAAGTCCGTTGAGGCGATAGTCGATATCCCGCACATGTACCGGCCAACCGAAGCATGGGCCTACACCAACATCGCCTACAACATTGCCGGCCGGATCATCGAGGTGTTGCTGGAGCAGCCGTTTGAAGTTGCCATGCGTGAGCGGGTGCTGAAGCCGCTGGGACTCGAACGGTCCTTCTACTTCGCCCACGAGGTCTTCCCCTACCCGCATTCCGTTGGTCACGGACCAGCGAAACCGGGCGACGATGATGTGATCGTGATGCGCGAATACTGGCTGAACCGGGCACTCAACCCGGCCGGCGGACTGCATGGCACGGTCGAGGATATCCTCAAGTTCGATCTCTACCATATGGACGGCGGAGACCATGCGGTGCTTAGCGATGAGGCCCGGCTGAAGATGCGGGAGCCGCAAATCAAGGTGCCGAACTTTGGCGGTGAGTGGTGTCTCGGTTGGCGTAGCCGGACGCTTGACGGTGTGCGCCTTTTCGAGCACGGTGGCGGCACCAATGGTTTTATCACTGCCAACATGGCGATCCCGGAGAAGGGCGTCGCTATCGCCATTTACACCAACAGCATGTACGGCGGTTCGGCAATCC
>CAZRNC010000520.1:0-2180 GCA_964601285.1 uncultured Thermomicrobiales bacterium
AGCGTGCGTTCATAGAAGAAATAGATCAACCCGCCAGCAATGATGAACAGGCAGATCGCCAGGATCGAATGAGATACCGCCAGCCGCATCCGGATTGACACGATCAGTCTCCGGCCTGACGCAGGGTGTAGCCCACACCCCGGACCGTCTGGATCAACCGTGACTCGCCGCCGGATTCCAGCTTCTCCCGAAGCCGTTTGATGTACACATCGATCACATTCGACCCGATGACCAGATCGTCGCCCCAGATAGCATCGTGAATCCGCTCGCGGCTGAGCACCTGTCGCTGGTGCCGCAGCATGTATTCCAACAACTGGTATTCGGTCAGGGTCAGATCCACAGCTCGTTCGCTGCGGGTGACCTCATGGGTGGTCGTATCCAGGCGCAAGTCGTCGCAGACCAGCACTTCCTGGCTGCCGAACGATGTCCGCCGGAGTAGCGCACGGATGCGGGCCAGCAGTTCATCAAAGGCGAACGGCTTGACGAGATAGTCATCGGCGCCGGCATCCAGCCCGGCAACCCGGTCGGGCACGCGGTCGCGGGCGGTGAGCAGGAGAATGGGTAGACGAGGTTCGGCTGCCCGGAGCCGGCGGCAGACTTCAAAGCCGTCGATGCCGGGGAGCATGACATCCAGAACCACCAGATCCGGCACTTCGACCATGGCGTGATGGAGTGCATCTTCACCGGTTGCGACGGTGTGGACGGTATAGCCGGCGAAGATCAGGCCGCGCCGCATCATGCTGAGAATCTTTGGATCGTCGTCTACGACGAGCAAATTGCCGTTCATATCACCCTATACGCATATCATTGCATCAACAATTCATGATAATGTCATGTAATGTTCATTCCTCTGTCAGCACCCCTCTTTACACTAGATTCTACGAGGAACACGCGGAAGAATGATCGGTCGGAGCCACAAGCGACTTCAACAAAAGCGGCCGTCCCCGGTCGGAACGTGAAGGTTCGAAAGACCATCACGATAGGAGCAGAGAGTGCTGTCCCTCTTTGCACCTGGTAAATAACTTACCTTTGGCGGCACCACATAACTACCTCTATTTTCCGACACGATCAATCCGACATAGATGCGAGCGGGGCCGAAAGGCCCCGCATCCGCACTCACCATAGTTGAACGGTGACGACGGGAACCATCTGGTTCCCGTCGATTGTTTGTGGCGGAGAGCATCGCCGGCTGCCAATCAACTGCCAGCCGTACAGTTCACAACGGTAGTTGCCCGGTTGGTGTGATACGTCCGGGCCTCGCCCTCGATCTCAAGCCGGACAAAATAGCCGGGCGTCACCACCTGGTGGTAGGAGAAGCCCTCCTGCGGGCAACCGAGGGCCGTCGACGGCCACTCACGTTCTTCGTAGCTGACAATCCGAACCTGATCGCGCGGAACACCGGTTTCATCGGCTGCCATCGTGATCGCCAGGCTGACCGGAGCAGGGTATGGTTCCGGCGGAATTGTTGGGGCAAGCGCCGCAGTCGGAACCGGGGGGCGTGGTGGACGCACTGTAGCCGTCGTTTCCGGGTCCAGTTCGGGGGCGGTTGTGGTCGGTGCAGGGCTGGAGCCAATGCCACATCCGGTGAACACCAGACACAGCAGCAACACTGCGCCAATCGTCGTTCCCTTAACCGGGAGAGCCGGTTTGCCCACGCGCCACCCTTTACCGATACTGGTGTTCAGACACGGACGATCCGGCAGCGTGACCACCGGATACTGAATCCTATTGTAGTCGCGAGAATCCAACTGTTGTTGCAACATCCGGGAGCAGACGATGACCGACAAGCCGTTTCGAATGAAGGTGATCGCATTGCTTGCCGGGGGGATCTTCCTGCTTTCCGGGTGTGGCAGCGGTCCCAACCAGATCAATGAAGCACCGCCAATGCCACCAACGGCAACGCCTGTTCCACGGCCAGGCCTGGACGGTGAGCTGTTGGCTCCGCTGGCGTCTGGCGAGGAAATCGCTCCGGCCGACCATCGCTATACGCTGGACATTCCGGATGGCTGGACAAAACTGCACAACCCGGACGGCGACCTCGATATCCAGGCTTCGAAGCCCCTGAGGATAAACAAACAGTTTCCATCCCGGCGCCGCGAGCAGGGCGGAACGGTAACTGTTCAGCACTGCCGACAACCGCTCGTCGGCCGATTTGTCGAACAGCAGGGCCGATTTCCGGC
>CAZRNC010000521.1:0-2167 GCA_964601285.1 uncultured Thermomicrobiales bacterium
GGGGACCCGCCTCAAAATCCTCGAAGCGTTCGCTGCCGGCCGGCCGGTCGTTTCGACAGCCATCGGCGCGGAGGGACTGGACGCAGTGGATGGTGTCCACCTGCTGATTGCAGACACACCTGAAGCATTCGCCGGAGCAATCTCCCGGCTTGCCGGTGATCCCGCACTGGCAACAGAACTGACCACCAATGCACGTTCGCTGGTTGAAGAGAGATACGGCTGGAGTACCATAGTTGCGTCCCTTGTTCATTCTTTGAACAGCGCAATTGACGGACAGTAGTTACCGGCCACATCTGGCGGTTTGCGTAGGCGGTGTCAGCCCTCAGGAAGCCAGCGCAATCGGAACGATTCACTTTCACGCATTTGGATTTCGCCCGGAAATCAGAAAACAACCAGTGACGCCGGGCGTGGGAAAAGCGCTGCAACTTTCAACAAGGTTTCCCGATCTACAGGCGGATATATATCCTTTGGACAATCTCGCGCATGTGACAACCTGCCTGCGATCATCCGAACCCATCAACAACCACTCCTGTGTCAGTTGATATATGCGTAACTTCTTGTCGGTTCTATTCCGTTTTGCAACAGGGCTAGATCGAATCCGGCTTGACCAGAGCGGCCTGGATTGGTATTCTCAGCCTACTCACAGGGTCGTACGGACGGTGGTTGGCGTCTGGATGTGGTCCAGATTGCTGAAGCATGTTTTTCCGTTGTGGGGGTATTGTCACCATTTGAGGTGACCCGTTTCCTGTGATGTGACCGCTGCCTTTTGATCCCCATGGCCACACTGCAACCGGCTTCGCTTTATCGTGATGGCGGTGCGCAAGAAGTATCCCTGTCTGGCTCCGGAAACCATCGGTACCGGTTCAGTTTGCTGTGCCAGCACAGGGGCCGGGCATGTTCTGCGCTGATTCTGAACGCAGACATTCCTGATTCCCATCTGAAAGGGGAAACGCACATGATCGGACGCTTCAGAATCCAGGCAATCCTCCTGGTAGCTATCCTGGCGCTTGCCTCATTGCTCGCTGCCTGTGGAGATGATGATGCTGACAACGGAAATGGAGATGCCGGCCTTCCGGGTGAGGCATATGACGGTGCTGTAATCTTCGGTGACTACGGCTGGGATAGCGCCATCGTCCATAACCGCATCGCCGGCTATATCCTCGAACACGGCTATGGCTACGACGTCGACTCCGTTCCCGGCGAAACCATTCCCCTCTTCCAGGGACTGATTCGCGGCGACATCAACGTCTCTATGGAGATCTGGGTCGAACAGCAGGAAGGCTGGGAGCCGGCACTTGAGGATGGATCGCTCAAGGACCTTGGCCTCAGCTTCGGTGAGTCCGTCCAGGGCTGGTGGGTTCCGACCTACATGATCGAGGGCGATGCCGAGCGAGGCATCGAGCCGATGACTCCGGACCTGCGCTCTGTTGAAGATCTTGCCGACTATGTCGATGTCTTTGCAGACCCGGAGAATCCTGGCTTGGGCCGCTTCTACGACTGCATCGCCGGTTGGGAATGTGAGCGTGTGAACGAAGTGAAGTTCACCGCCTACGGACTTGGCGAAAACTACAACCGCTTCCTGCCGGGTAGCGGCGCTGCCCTTGCTGCCTCGCTGGTTGCTGCCTACGAGCGCGGCGACCCATGGCTCGGCTACTACTGGGCACCGACCTGGATCTTCGGCCAGCTCGACCTGACGATGATCGAAGAGCCGGAATACACCGACGAGTGCTGGGATTCGATGTCAGCCGAGATTGCCTCCGGAAACATCACCGGCGAAACGGCCTGCGCCTACCCATCGGTGACGGTAAACATCGGCATGAACACCGAGTTCCACGATGCGAACCCGGAAGCCGTCGAGTTCCTGACGAACTACGAAACCACGATGGATATCACCAGCGAAGCCCTGCTCTACATGCAGGACAACAATGCTGAAGCCGAGGCTGCAGCCATCTGGTTCCTGACTGAATATGAAGACCTGTGGACCGAGTGGGTCCCGGACGACGTTGCCGAACGCGTGAAGGAAGCCCTGAGCGCCGAAAGTAACTAGCGAACTTACCGCCGGACTCTGACAAAAAGAGTCCGGCGGCTTTCGTTGAAGGACACGACTATGGAACAGCTTGAGAGTCCGATTCTGGACGTCAGGAACGTCTCGAAGGTTTTCTCTTCT